>JBDKVB010000174.1 GCA_039679385.1 Armatimonadia bacterium
TGGTCAGCGCGTGCGAAGGCTGCTGCGAGGTACAGACGCGTTGCGAGGTACCCAGACAGGAATCCAACTACTCCGAAATACACGATCACGCCCAGGGCGAAGGCCCGGTTGGCCTCTGCGTTCCCCATGGCCAACGCAAGAACCCCGGCGATGCGGTTCACATAGGGCGGTATGGTCTTGAGCTCAACCAGCCCGACACCAACTATGATCTTGGTTAGCCAGTCTGAGATCTCTTCCAGATTGGTGTTCACCCGCAGTTGGTAGACTCCCTCTGTCGCTGCCGCATCTGCGGGTTGGGACGCCTTCTGTACAGCCTTCGGAATGCCGAAGAGGAAACCGACGGCAACCCCGACGGCGAGACAGGAGAGCGCCCATACGAGCGGAGTGAGCCCACAGCCCACGACCCGGGACTGGATGGCCACAAGCACGAGACCCAGAGCGACGCTCAGGAGAAGAGCGGCGCCGACTTTGCTGAAGTCCTCAGGTTGCTCCCCAGTCTCGGTCCTTCTCGGTTGCCCAAGCCAGCTCATGCTCCCACACTCCCTTGTCTCCCGGTTCTTCTGCGGGTTGACGGCGCACATGGATAGCGCAACCGTCTCGCCTCCGCGTGTCTCCGTTCCTGCCCTCACTTCGGCGCAGGCTTGCGAAGCTCTGGAAGGGTGATTGGCAGGTTCTTGCCCTTCTCAGGCGTCACCCCGTCGACCACGAACGGGGCGTCGCTACCCTCACGGGTGATCTCTATCCGGTACGGCTGGCCCTCGTCTAGCTGGGGAAGCAGCACCGCGAAGAAGCCGTCGGCATCAACCTGCGCGGGCACGCTGTACCTGGACTGCAGTGTGCCGATTCCGACCTTCTTCTCGCTGGTGGCCGTGATGACGATGGAGACCATCTGGCCCGGCCGCGGCTCGGCCTGGCCACGAAGCCACCACTGGGGACCGGTAGGCGTTCGCGCGGGGGTAGGCTGTGGCTGTGGTTTACCACTCGGCGGCGTCTTCTGAGGCGCCTGCTTAGCAGCGGGGAGGACGATCTCGCAGAAGTAGACAATGCCCTTCTTGAGCACCAGGGGGCCATCGGCGGCATCGGGAGTCACCAAACGCCCCTGTGCGTTGTTCAGGCGGAGTTCGATGGTGGTCGGCACAATGCCGTCCCCGTTCGCATTGATCCAGTTCTGCATTTCCCGGGGCTTCTGCCCTTCAAGCTTGTTAAGGGGAAGGGAACACCAGAGCTTCGACGCGTCCTGCTTCAGCTGCTCGCTCCAGACCCTATCGCAGCCCCACGCCCCCACGACTTTCGTGCCGTCGGAGAGACCCTCCCCTATCGCCCTGCAGTCATAGCGTAGAGGAACAGGCTGGAGCGCCCGAGCACTGCTGTTAGCGCCCTCCACCAGGAGCCCCGCCGCCCCCATCCCAGCCAGGTTCGCGCCCCTGACCAGGCAGACCCTCGGCCCCTTGAGCTCGTCTTCGCGCTTGCTGCGTGCCAGCGATGTCGAGGCAGGGGCAAGGGCCACTTTGGCCTTCGTTGGCTCGGTAGCAGTGGTGTCCTCGCTCTTCTTGTTGATGGCCGCGCCGACGATATCTCCGGCCGAAAAGGCCATGCCGAAGGCCACGCTGCTGCTGGTGTTGTTGTCCGAGTTGCCGAAGGCCACGCCGCCGTACAGGTGCGCACGGCTGCCGATCTTGTAGGAAAGGCCTAGGAGCCAGTTCTCGTCTGATCCGCCAAGGTAGCCCCCCAGCACGCCGATCCGGCGCCAGTCGTCCGGCCGGTCCAGCCTATCATCGTCTTCCTCGAAGGAGGCAACAATGCCCACCATGCTCTTTGGGCCGTTCCTTGGCACGGCAACCCCGACCACGGGGTCGTACCCGACGCTCCTGGTGAGTGCGTAGTCGGGCCAGCCCAGTTTGGCGAAGAGGCTAGTCACGTCTTTGGTCTGGGTGGTTCCCTCCTCGGAAGGGGTCTTGGTAGGGGCCTTGACGGAGAAGGTTATTAGTTGCTGATTGTCGCACGCACCCTTCAGCGTCACCGTCACCTCGGGCAGGACCCACTCGAGATAGCCCTCTGCCATCGTCACAGAGGTCTTGCCATCCGGTGCGGTTGTCTTGAGGACACTGACGCGGAGCTTGAACGCAAGCCCGCCCAAGTCGGCAGACAGCTTCTGCCTCCCCATCCGCATCCTCGCACCGTTCAACATCGTCTCCTTCCCGGCAAGCCTGCCAAGAAGGGTCTCCAGGTTCCCGTTGTGATCCATGATGATCTGCGACTTGCCGGCGTCCCACGTGGGGGCATTCGGGTCCTTCATCCAGATCCTTGGCCAGCCCTGCTGCGTCTGGATCTCGCCCTGCGCATCTCTGATTCCCTGGGGCGTGAGCTGTTCCTCCCCGTACGTTTTCTCCCATACGGTGTCCCCCCGGGTGTAGCCCTCGGGAACGGTTGTGAGGTACAGCCGCAGTGCGATTGGGACGGTTACCGTTCCAGTCGCGGTGTCCACGTCGTAGGTTTCTTTGTGATCCGGTGGCCATGCGAGGGCGAAGTCCGACTTCGCGCTTAGGCCGAAGGTAACGGTTACCGTGTCCTTGTCCGTGCCGGCAGCAACAGCGACGCCCACTGTGAAGGGCAAGAGCATCAGGATCGCGAGTCTTCTCATGGTCGCGCCCACTCCTCTGTTGGACGGTTATCTGAAGAGCACGAGCACGGGCGAGGTTCACGGGGCCTTCACTGTCACGGTGGCGATGGCGACGCCGTACTGGCTGGCCTTGCCACAGACCACGCAGTAGACGGTATCGGATCCCGCGGCGGAACCGGCGGGTTGGCCAGCGGCGGGGAGCGGAGCCGTGTAGACAGCCAGATTCCTGTCGGCCGCCGTCTGGTCATTCTCGGTCATCTTCCCGTGCAGTGCGAAGAATCCAAAGGTCAGGTCATCGATGGAGACCGCGCTAGAGACCCGACAGACGAAGTCCAGTGTCCCACCCTCGACAACCTCCGCAGTTGCCGGTACCAGGCCCGGTGCAAGAGGCGGGTTGAGGCCTGCCGCGGTCGCGCGGATATGTGCCGTGCGCGACACCACGCCACCACGGCCATCCGACACCGCACAGGACAGGCTGTAGACGCCCTCCGTAGGCGACACCTTGCCGATGAAGACCTGCTCTGAACTGGAGGTGGCGGCTCCCGACGCTGCTACCGTCGACGAGGTCACCGTCTCGCCTGGCCCTGCGGAACCGTCTAGGCCCGTTGTGGCCGTCCAGGCATAGGTGAGGTTGTCATCGTTCTCGTCGAAGCCCTTGCAGATGGCGAGTATTGCGTCGCCTGGCGCCACAACAACGTACCCCGCGGCATCCGCTGACGCGCCCGTCGCGAGCCCGTCAGAGCCGATCTCGGTCCCGTTGACGGCGAACTCCTTGATCGTCGGGGCATTGTTGCCCCAATCCAAGGCTGAGCAGCCAGACAGGTACGACACGGCGACTGCCAGACCGGTGAGCAGCAGCAGGGCGCTGCACTTCATCTTAGCCACCTCCGCACGACTGCAGTCTGGGCTCGAGGGGTCGTCTGGCCTGGCGGCCCTTGCTGAGTGAGGGCCGCCAGGCCACGTGCCGCTCGCACCGTGTAGACTCGACCAGCACCATCACACTCGGTAGATCGCCTTCTTGCCGCTATCGGGGTCCTCGCCCGGACAGGCCCCGATCACCTCGTTCGCTACGGCTGCGGCCGCGGTCTGGTTCACGACCGTCGCGATGTTGTTGCCGTCGTGTCCGAAGGCGTTCGGGTATGTCTGCCAGCAGAGGCGGCACCCATTGCACAACGCCGGGTCGATCGCTACAGGTGGCATTGCCATCCCTCCTTAGGTTGGTTGCTCTCAGCGCGACCCTCAGCAGGTCGTGCTGGTCATGTCTCCACGGAACCGGCAGCGGGGTGTTGCAGAGGGACTGCCTTGACACGAATCGGCCGCCCCCGGCAGCTTTCTACACTGCGCAGGCGCGGCCCAGGAGAGGATAGAGTGGTGTGTTGGAGGCAGGCGGCAGCGACGGAGTGCGACCCCTCCCGAACTTGCCGTGACACCGGCTTCGCCTGCGCGACCTGATCAGCAGGAAGGTCTACGCGGGCCTCAGGTCTGTCCCGTCGACATTGAATACCCAAGGTGCTCCTGGTAGTCATTGTATACACTATAGCTACACCAGTTCAACACTGCAGAGAGTATCTTTCACGCTCATTGATTAGATTCTATGGTTTTGGAAAGGCAACTCCTTCATAATGCCTCGCGAATACACTCATTGTTTTGAGACGGCGGCATAGCGACGTCTTTTTGGGTCTGCGGGCGGGGCCAGACCTCTGGCGAGGGCAGTTCCGGGCCGGCCGTCGTCGCCAGGAGGTCCAGGGGACGACGATGCAGGAGGGGTGAGGAGGAGGCTCGACGGCAAGGGCGAAATGGGGGCTTCCCCTACACATGCAGCATGCTGGAGGCACAGAGTGACACCCTCGGACAGCAACACGCAAGAGCCGCATGACCCTACCTATGTGCTCACCTACGACCACGGAGGCGCCGTGCTCTGGGGCTGCGATCTGCTGCGCAAGACCATTCGCGACTCCATCGCGTGGATAGAGCGCTACCCCGGCTTCAAGATTGGCATCGAGAACGAGGCGTACACCTACGACTATCTCGCGGACGAGGATCCCGGGCTGCTCGCCGAGATCCGCGGCTACCTGCAACAGTACAAGGGGTTCTTCGGACTCGGCACCTGCACTTACGGCCAACCCCTGTCCGTGTTCGTCAACGAGGAGTCGAACATCCGTCAGATCGGCTACGCCCTCCGGGCCAACCAGGAGCACCTTGGCTGCGTGCCCCCGATCTACCTCATGAGCGAGCACGCCATGCACGCCCAGATCCCGCAGCTCCTCGTGGGCTTCGGATTCACGGGCTCGATCATGCGTACGCACTACATGATGTATGGGTACAACCCCACCTTCGACGCGGCAACCGGCTGGTGGATCGGCGTGGACGGCTCACGCATCCCGACCATCCCCACCTATGAAGGTGAGGGCGCCGAGTTCGGTCGCACCACCGTGGACAACTGGATCCTCACCCGCTTCCCCAGCCCGCAGGCCAGCATGACTTTGGAGGAGTTTGCTGAGAAGTTTGGCCACCTGACGCCCCGGCTGGCGTCCCGTGCAGATGATGCGAAGCTGCGTCGAGAGGAGCTCGTGCAGCGCTACGACGGCAACCCCGACTTCCGCTGGGTACTGCTCGAGGAGCTTCCGGAGCTCTTCCCGCCCTCCGATGCCGAGCTGCGCACCGAGCCCAACGACTTCATCGTGCGGATGCCCTGGGGCTACTGCGGCAACGAGATCTGGAACGTCTGTCGCGAGGCCGAGGTTGCGGTGCTGACCGCGGAGCGGATGAACGCCCTGGCAGCGCTGTACGGTGCGCCGCCCCGAGAAGAGGGGCTGCGCAAAGGGTGGCAGGGCTTGCTCGTGGCACAGCACCATGACGTGCAGATCTGCGGGCTGCTTGACGACGCGCGGAGCTTCCTGTCGGCATCACTGGAGGCCTCACGGAAGGTGGCCGATGAGTCGATCGAATTCATGGCTACTCGGATGGGCAGCGGCGGCATCTCCCAGGTGACCGCCTTCAACTCGCTGTCGTGGCCGCGGCGCGAGTGGGTTGAGACGACGGTACGGCTGCCGCGCGGTGCTGCGAAGGACCTCGAGGTATGCCACGAGGGACAGGTCCTGCCGTCCGTGACGCTGGCCGCCGACCGCCACTCCGACGGGAGTGTACGGACGGCGCGTCTTGGCTTCGCGGCCGACGTGCCACCCCTGACCTTCACCTCGTACAGCGTCGGTGCCGAGTCGGAAGGCTCCTGCGCAGAGGCAGCGAGCGGGATCGCCGTGGACGCCGGCGCCATGACCATCAAGACGCCCTTCCTCGAGATTGCGCTGGACCCCGCAGGCGGTGTGCGATCCATCACCGACGCTCGTACGGGTCGCCGACACCTGGCGGAGGGCCGAAGCTGCCTGCTCGCAGGCCGCGTGGAGGGCGAACCGCACGAGTCGTACGGTGTGTGGAGCCTGCCCGAGCCCCGCGGTGAGGGTTGTCCGCTGGTGGCACGGGAGGCCGGGGTCATCGCCAGCATCCCGTACCTGGCCGAGATGAGCGTGTCGCCCGACAGCCCTCGCCTGGACTTCCGCGTGACGCTCCACCTTGACGGGCAGCGGATAGGCCTCGACAGCACCAACCTGCGCGATTCCGTCGTCGGCTTTGTCCACGAGGAGAAGCTGCGCTTCAAGCTCTTCCCCGCGGTTTCTGAGGCTGCGATCGGGGTCCGAGACCTCCCCTTCACCGTGGCTGAGACCTCGAATCGGTACGTGGAGGGCAACTACTGGACGGCTCTGGCTGACGGCGACGGCGGCGTCGCGGTCTTCAACCGCGGCACTATGGGCTCGGTCAGGGAGGACGACGGCGGATTCTCGATGCCGCTGGCCTACGCCAACTACTACATCTGGGGCACCCGGATGCTCACCGGGACCTTCGTCTACGACTTCGCGCTATACCCCTTCGCCGGCGATTGGCGTGAGGCTGACCTGCATCGCAGGGCCCTCGAGTACGCCTTCCCCACGGTGACCGCTGCGACTGAGCCGGGCGACGGAAGCCTGGGCGAAAGGGCGCAGGGGCTGGACCTTGCCGCCGACGGCGTTGTGCTTTCCGCGCTGCTCACCGAGGGTGGGCAGACCTTCGCCCGGCTGTATGAGTACCGGGGCGAATCGGCCACGGCTTCCTTGGCCCTGACCGGCGGTCGGACGCAGTTGGTCGAGGTGGACCTTCGTGGCCAGGAGATCGGCCCGGCAGAGACACCCCTTGCCTTCCGGCCGTGGCAGATCCGCACCTTCCGCCTCGACGTGGCCCGATAGGCACGCTGTGTCCGGCGTCTTCCTGGGCGGCACGACTCGGGCTGTCAGCGATCCGGGGACCGAGCACCGAAGGGGGTAGCACTCATGCTGGAGCCGAGCCAGGCGCGCGTCTGGAAGCACTTGCAGGTCCTGTGTGAGGAGATCGGCCCGCGGTTGAGCGGAACGGCGGGAGATGACCGGGCCACCGAGTACATCTCCGAGCACATGCGCCGGTGTGGTCTGGAGACCGAGGTCCAGGAGTACCCGTGCCCTGCCTGGGAACACGGCGAGCCCCAACTGACGATGCTCAAGGAGGGGCGGCGCGTGCCCCTGCCGGCGGTGGCGCAGACCTTCTCGGAGGCCTGTGACGTGGAGGCCCAGATAGCGTGCGCAGGCAGCCTCAAGGAGCTTGACCTGACGCCGGAGCTTGACGGCAAGGTGCTGGTGCTCCACGGCCAGCTTGCCTCGAGCTTGACCGCCGATCGGAACCCGGCGCTTCTGGCAGCCGAGGAGCGCCGGGCTGCCGCTCTGATCGTCGTGAGTCCCGCGGAGACAGTCTCCACGAAGCTCACCCGCGATCCCTTCGCACGGGCGCCGTCGGTGGCGGTCCCTCGGTCGGCGGGTGGAGTGCTGTTAGCAAGTCAAGGCAGTCGTATCACGCTCCGTCTCGAGGCCCGTCGCTACGAGTCCATCGGGCACAACGTGATCGGCCGAGTGCCTGGCGACCCGGAGGAGCACGTTCTGGTCGCAGCGCACTACGACACAGCGGCGGACGTCCCGGGTGCTGTAGACAACGCGTCCGGGACGGCGGTGCTTCTGGAGCTCTGCGAGCGGTTCGCGGCTTCACCGCGGCAGAAGCAAGGCCTTCACTTCGTGGCTTACGGCGCGGAGGAGTACGGACGCACGGGCCATGGCTGCCTCGGAGCTGTTGAGTACGTTCGGCGGCACCCAGGCGATGTCGAAGGGGCGCGAGCGGTCGTCGAGATCGACTGTGTGGGCACCGCTGCGGTCCCTCCGGCAGTGACGCTGATGGACTTCCCGAGGGCCCTGCGGGAGGAGCTTCTCGGGGTGCTCACGGGCTTCCCGAGGTGTGGCGTGCAACTCCGGCCTGAGACCCAGACCTCCGGCACGCCCTTCAGCCTGACTGGACTGCCGACCGTCTGGTTCGTCAACGCCTACCCCAAGATTCCCATCCACACCGCACACGACAGCATCGATCTGCTGAGCCCCGAGGAGATGGCCTACACGGTCGAGGCGGCCAGTGCGGTCCTGGAGCAGTTGGTCTCGGCAGCCAGGGACGGTTCGAGCTGAGGAGAAGGCCTCGTCGTTCCCGCTGCCGAAACCTCCGGCACCAACTCATCAGTTAGGTACTCCTGCCTGCCCGGGAGGTCCTGATCATGCACAGACTAGCAGTGATCGGCGCTCTACTCGTCCTTGCTCTGACGGCGGCCCTCGCCCAGGGAGAACGTCCCCTCTATGACGCACGGTTCTTCGAGCCTGTCGAGGAGGTCGTCACCCCACATATCGCCTGGGCCAAGCCCTATTGCACGCCGCCGAAGGTGCTGTTCATCACCCACCGGCAGGCCATGCGTGAGGTCGTTGAGCTTTCCCAGCGCCTGGAGATGGACTACAAGGTCTTCGCGATGGACGGCCCCGGCAGCTTCGGGGAGACCGGCCTCGGTGTGGACGCCAGTTGGCGCCTGGTTCGGGGCAACTCCTATGATGAGCTGACCGTGCGCCTGCGTGGCGACCTCGCCAAAGACTACGACGTCATCGTCCTGGGCAACATCCAGTGGGACAAGCTGCCCATGGAGTTCCGGTACGAGATCCTCAAGAAGGTGAAGGAAGGCACGGGCCTGGTCGGCGTCGTCACGGGCCGCGACCAGTATCTCGACAAGCTCCTGAAGGGCACGCAGTTTGCCTGGAACTGGGCGACATGGTCTGGCGGCGCACAGGGAATTGAAGACTTCTTCGGCGTCGGCGTCTTCGAAGGTGGCGTGGACTACGCCACCGCCCACAGCGGCTCCGCGTCCATCCGTCTGCACTGCGATTCTGCGACCCGTGGCAGCCGGGAGTCTCCGCGAGCCGGTTACAGCCCGGGCACCCTTCAGCTCGAACCGAATACCGAGTACGTCTTCTCCGCCTGGGCCAAGACCGATGGCCTCAAGGACGGCGGCGCCAGCGTCAGCCTCTATCCACAACCCGCGTCGGCAACGGTGAAGGTCTCCCCGGACTGGCAGCGGACCGAGGTCCGCTTCAAGACTGACGCGACTCGCACCACCACCGGCGTGTACGTGCTCATCTACCAGCCGGGCACCGTCTGGTTCGATGACCTGCAGCTCACGAAGGTGGGCGACGACAGGAACCTGCTGCCGAACCCGAGCTTCGAGTTCCCTGGGCCCTCACCCGTAGAGATCGCGCAGGGCGTCCCCTTCCAGTTGCTCCCGGCCTTTGAGAAGCACAGGGACGTGCAGGCCTTCCTGCGCAACACCCTGAGCACCACCACCTTCGGCCGGGGCCGCCTGGGTGTGCTCAGCTTCTCCCCACCCTCTCACCAGATGCTCACGCCGGCCCCGACCGGACCGGTGACGTACTGCCGCCAGGACTACGACTACCTGCTTGAGTACGCCGCCCGATTGATCCTGTGGGGGGCGCGGAAAATGCCGCCGGTGGCGGTGACCAGCACTTCGCCCGTCACCGCACACGCCGGCGAGCCCATCACACTTCCGGTCTCGCTGACTGCCACGTCGGCTGCCCCGGAGACGACCCTGATAGTGGACTTGCGCGACCAGTACGGACGCCCCGTGGCCCAGCGGCAACAGGCGATCAGCCTCCAGGCGGGCGCTAACTCGCTTGAGGTCTCACTGCCCGCGCTTCCGGCAGGGAAGGCCTTCGCCAACCTGTGGACGCAGTCTGACGGCAAAGTCACCGGCTTCGGGACCATCGGCTTGCAGGTCGAGAGCCCCACACGCCTTGGCGCCTTCAGCCTTGCGCAGGAGAGCTTTGCGCTGCAGGAACCCCTGGCCGGTAAGCTCACCGTCGAGGGACCCGGCACCGGGCTTTCGGTACGTCTCCTTGCCCGAGACCTGCACGGGCGTCTGGTGGCTGAGCAGACTCAGCCGGTCGCCGCCGGCGAGAGTGGCTTCCGCCTCCCGATGCCGCGGATGATCACCATCATGGGCTGGCTGGAGGCTCAACTGCTCCAGGATGGCCGGCTGCTCGACACCCGTCGTGCGGACTTCGGCATCAACAACCTCGCCTACCCCCGCGACGAGATTCAGTACGTGATGTGGATGGGCTACCCCAACGACTACGTCGGGCCCATGATGGCCGAGGAGTTCAGCCGCAAGGGCGTGGACTCGTTCTACGACGGCGGCAACGTCGGCTACGGTCCCTATGCCAACCAGCGATGGCTTCCCTATGCCACGCGCTTCACCGACTCCAAGACCGACTGGTACCAGCCCAAGCCCACGCGGCAGCCGGAGGACCTGGTGCGCACGCCGTGCCTTACCGACCCGGCCTACCGTGCGAAGGTGCGCGAGGACCTCACGAAGGTCGCGACACGTGGCTTGCGCTACGGGGTGTCCGACTTCACCCTGGGCGACGAGAACCTGTTCGTCTCCGGTCGCTTTGACCTGTGCTTCTCGGATACCTGCGTCGAGGACTTCCGGCGCTGGGCCCGCGAGACCTATGGCACAGTGGCCGCTCTCAATGCGGAGTGGGGCAGCCACTTCGCCGACTGGAGCGAGGTCAAGCCCCAGACCTTGGTCGAGGCGAAAAAGGCGGGCAACCTGGTACCGTGGGTCGACCATCGTCTGCACATGGACAGCGTGTGGGCAGGCATCCATGACTACTCGCGGGGCGTGATCAAGGAGGTCGTGCCCCATGCCCGGGTGGGCTACGAGGGTTCGGACACCCACGTCAGCACCTGGAGTGCCGCGGACTACTGGAAGCTCGCCGGGGCGATGGACCTCAACAACATCTACTACCGCGACTTCCTGTCGCTCGCGGTGAAGGACTTCGCCTCGCCCAACATGCTCCTGGGGGCAGGGTGGTTTGGCGGCTACCCAGGCAATCGCAATGAGCCCTTCATGCGCTGGTTTCCCTGGCGGACACTCTTCAAGGGCGCCAACAGCTTCTGGGTCTGGTGCGGCTATGGCAGCCCCGGCGCAGTCATGGCCTACGACGTCTCGCTGTACCCGTTCTTTGGGGCGGCCTGCGAGGAGGTAGCGCGGATCAAGCAGGGGCCCGGTAAGCTGCTCATGAACGCCCGACGCCAGCACGACGGCCTTGCGCTGCTGTGGTCGACCCCGAGCCTGCACGTGGGCACAGCGACCGACGGCTTCCCGGATCTCGACAGCACGCTCAACAGCGTGGTGAAGATACTGCATGACACGGGCCTGGAGGCGCGGGTGCTGTCCGGCTCACAGCTCGTGGCGGGCGCGCTCAGCACCGGGGAGTTCAAGGTACTCTTTCTGCCCGGCACACTGGCGCTGTCGCAGGCCGAGATCAAGGCGATCCGGCAGTTCGTCTCGGGAGGCGGCACCGTCATCGCCGACCTTCGCCCCGGGATCACCGACGAGCACGGCAAGCCCTACGACGCGTGGCCGCTGGCCGACCTGTTTGATGCCCGGCTGACCGGACCCTTCACGGCGGGCAACGGCGATCTCACTCTGGGCGGCATCCGTCTTGGCCCCGTGACCTGTGACACCGCTGTCGCGGGCACAGGTGCGAGCCAGATCGCGGGCATCCCGGTGTTGCTCAACAACAAGGTGGACCGCGGTCAGGCGATCCTGCTGAACTTCTCGCTCAAGAGCTATCTCTCGCTGCCGAAGACTTCCGCTGCCGAGTTTGCGGGCTGGACGGAAGGCGCCGGCTACCGTGAGTTTCTCCGCAGTCTGATGGCTCGTGCGGGAGTGAGCCCGAGGGTCACCGTCACGCCTGACGCCCCGCAGGTGGAGATCTCACGTTTCGCCCAGGGCGGTGCCGAGTACGTCGGCATCATCCAATCCCTTCCTCTGGAGCCGATCGAGTACACCAACCATCCCGACCGGCGCCCGGTGACTCGACCCGTCACCCTCCACTTCGGTGCACGCCAGCATGTCTATGACGTGCTGGCAGGCCGGTACCTGGGAGAGACGGAGACGGTCGAGAGTCAGCTCACACCCGGCGTTGCGCAGCTCTATGCCCTGTTGCCGTACCGACTGGACGGGCTCACTGTGGAGGCACCTGCGACCGCCACAGTCGGGATGCCGGTGCACTGCAGCCTCCGGCTGGTGCTCAAGGGGCAACCCGCTGCGCACTGCGTCCGTCTCTCGGTGTTCGGGCCGGACGGCAAGGAGCGCCCGTGGTATGCCGCCAACCTCCTCACAGGCAAGGGCCCGGACGCCCAGCCTGGACGCGGCGACGCGACCTTCGACCTGGCCCTGGATGACACCCCGGGCGCGTGGAAGCTGGTCGCCACCGACGCGGCCACCGGCGTGAGCGCAACCGCAAATCTGCAGGTCGCGGCTCGATGAACCTGCTGCTTTGGACATAGAGCGTATGCCCTTGGTCCTCAACTGCTGACAGTTGACAGCCAACCTTCCCGGCGAGGAGACCATGACGCCACGAGAGCGCTGGCTTGCGACGCTTCGCCACGAACCTGCCGATCGCATCCCGGTGGACTACCGGGCGACGCCCGAGGCCACGCGCAAACTCATCGACTACCTGGGCTGCGAGACCCTCGACCAAGTCCACGAGCGCCTGCACCTTGACCGCATCGTGGACGTCGGCCCACGGTATGTTGGTCCGGACCTCCCGCCTGAGGAGGACGTCTTCGGGATCGGCTACGTGAACACGCAGTACGCCGGCGGAGCGTACCGGAACGCCGTCCGTCACCCACTGGCACAGTATGAGACCGTGGCCGAAATCGAGGAGAGCTACCAGTGGCCCAGCCGTGACTGGTGGGACTACTCGGGCATCCCGGCCCAGATCGTCGGCAAGGAGGACCAGGTCATCCGAGGCGGCATCTCGGAGCCCTTCGCCACCTACAAGTGGCTGCGAGGCGTGGAGCAAGGCTACCTCGATCTCCTCGAGAAGCCGGATATGGTCCATTACTGCCTGGGGAAGCTGTATGACTTGTGCTACACCAACGCCGAGCGCATCTACGAGGCGATCCCCGGCATGGTCCTGTGGACCTGGGTGGCCGAGGACTACGGCTCGCAGGAGGGCCTCATCATCTCGCTGCGACACATTGAGGAGTTCTTCCTGCCACACATGAAGCGCATGAATGACCTGGTACACTCCGCGGGGGCCTTCTCCTTCCACCACAGCGACGGAGCATGTGCGGAGAACATCCCGAACATGATCTCGATCGGGATGGATGTGCTGGACCCGGTGCAGTGGCGGTGCAAGGGCATGGATCGCGAGGTTCTGAAGCGCAAGTACGGTGACCTGATCACCTTCCACGGTGCCATGGACAACCAGCAGACCCTGCCCTTCGGGACAGTGGAGGACGTCCGGCGCGAGGTCGAGGACAACCTCCGCATCCTGGGGCCGGGACTGATCCTGGGGCCGTGTCACAATCTCCAGTCCATCAGCCCGCCGGAGAACATCGTGGCGATGTACGAGGCTGCCTGGGAGATGGGCGGCCTCTAGGGCACAAGTGCCCGACAGGCCCGGAGCGAGAGGAGGTCAGGTCTGGCTGACTTGCGAAGCTCACGCCTCCCCTGTCTCAAGGGGAAGTGACACCCTCTGGGCACACTGCCAGATCCAGACGTTAGCACTCCGCAAGCAAAGGACCCCACCGGTAATGAGGAATCGCACCACTCGCGTTGCAGCTCTGATGTTCTTGGTCACTCTAGCAGCGGCCTCGGCCGTCTGGGGGCAGGCCGGTTTCACCCCTGAACGCTACCTGATGCGCCAGCAGGAGCTCCCGGCGCCCTACCATGTCCACGACGAGGAGCGGCGGTCGCCGGCCTACTACTGGGACGATGGCCACTGGTACCGCGCCGGGCGCGATCCGGACGGTCTGACCAGCAAGGACTTCGACTACGTGTTCCTTCACGAGGAGATCTGGAAGGGCAACAACACCACCATCCAGGTCGAGGGAGCGGTCTTCGCCAACCCCAAGGTCGCCGAGTTGCGGATGAAGGATCAGGAGGCCAACGAGCCGCCCGGTGGGCCGTACAAGAGGGTGGACCTCGGCGGGCTGACGGCGCTGTACTGCACCACCGAGGCAGGGGAGTTCCCGAAGTACTACCTTCAGACGGGAAGCGTATTCGGATACGTCTACGGTGAGGCAACAGGCTTCGACGACACGCTGGCCGTGGCCAAGCTCTGGGCAGCGAAGTTGCAGGGGCGAAGCATGACCCAGACGCCACCCCCGGCCACACCCACGGACGAGACGGCAGCCAAGGACCTCCCCGACCTGCATGTGGACGCGCAGGGCTTCGTTCTGACTCTGTCGGGCGACAACACCGTCCTGGCCTACGAGACGTCCGCCGACCAGCAGAGCGTAGCGGTGCAGATCGAGAACCGCAGTACGACAGCTGCGGCAGAGAACGTCTTCTTCCAGCTCTACGTGGCCTCGCCCGCGGGATCGACCCCACAGCCGGTCGGAAAGCAGATGGCCGTGGGGAGTATCGGCGCCGGCGGCTCGATCGCAGCCGGGACGACCTGGGACCTGGGCGGACAGAACCAGACCGACGTCGAGCTGTGGGTCAAAGTGTATAGTCCCAACACAGAGGACGCCAACCCGGCCGACAACCAGACGAGCCTCAAGTGTAGTATCCGCTATGCCCACAATGGCCGACGTGCCTTCAGTTGGTTCGAGGACACCTACCGCTTCGTCAACTTCGGGTACGAGGACAGGGAGACTGAGGAACTCGTCGAAGGGGTCGTAGCGACCATCTTTGGCAACCTGCAGTCTGTGCCCGACAGCAAGGTCTGGCAGAAGCTGACCTTCGCCGCCTTCTACCAGCGCCTGGCGCAGTACCTGGATAGTAGCCTCAAGGCCGGAGCCGGCGGGCACTGCTATGGCATGGCGGCCACAGCCGGGCTCTATTTCGAGGGCAACGCGGCTCCGCCGCTGGGCAAGACCACTCCCGCCCTGAGCCTCGAAGAGGCTTCGACCAACATCAACCTCTACCATCGAGCCCAGATGCTCCCACTGCTCCAGGCACTCTCGACGAAGAGCGACTACCTGCAGCGCGATCTGAGCCCACGCGACTGCTACAACGCGGTCAAGAACGCCCTGGACGCCTCTCGCCTCAGCCCGATCCTTGAGTTTTTTGGACGCGATCCCGGTGACAAGACCACCATCATCGGCCATGCCGTGCTGGCCTATAAGCTGATCGAGGTCGAGGGCCGCGATCCGGTCATCTACCTCTACGACCCGAACTACCCCGCCAGCGCAGTCAAGGAACCGCACCCGATGCCGCAGATCAGCCTGCGAGTTGACCGCGACACCTGGGCCAACCCCGGCTACATGGGGTACGACTGGGCGGTTGGGCACTGGATCGGGGCACACCGCGTCTGGCGCGAGATCTCCGTGGACATGGCAAACGCGCTTGGCCCGCAGCTCAAGGCAATTGCCTACACTGCGGTCAACGCGCTCCACGAGAGCAAGCGGTGGATGGCCATCCTGCGTTGCCCGGCGGATGCCTGCTTCACCGACGCCCAGGGGCGACGCACCGGTCTCGTGAAGGGCGAACTCGTCAATGAGATACCGGGGGCAGAGCCGGGGATCGTCGGGGAAGTCGAGATGTATCTGCTGCCCGCGAACCAGGAGTACACGGTGACCATCAGTGGCACCGACGCCGGGAGTGTCGCGCTGGACCTGCTCCGGGCGCCGGTCGCGGACCAGCTCGTCGCCGCTTCCTTTGAGCGTGTACCGATCGACAAGCGCGTGGAGTACACCGGCACCCTGACGAGTGGCGGGGAGATGACCAGCCTGAAGTCCGAAGCCCAGACCTGCCCTGTGGAGTGGACGGGGACCGCCAACCTGGCTGCCTTCCAGCCCGCGACGGCGACCACAGGATTCGCCCGTGTACCCGCCACCAGTGCCTTCGACAGCGCCGATGAGGGCTGGCAGGTCGTCAGCCTCAGCGACAACGGCCCCTACGACGCCATCCTTAGCCGGCAGGCGCCGGACTACCGACCCACGGGCGGACATCCGGACGGCTATGTGTGCAGCGCAGACCCGGGCACAGGCAACTTCTTCTGGCAGGCCCCGGAGGGGTACCTGGGCGACCATGCCGACCTCTACGGTGGCAGCCTGCGCTATGACCTCAAGTCCGAGGGAGGCGAGTCCTTGGACGAGGCTGACGTCGTGCTGGTCGGCGGCGGGCTCGTCTTGGTCTACAACCAGCCCGACAACCCCACTGACCAGTGGCAGACTTTCAGCGTTCCGCTGACCGAGAAGGGCTGGACGAAGGGTGCGATTGGTGGAGAGCCTGTCAGCGCCGAGGAGTTCCGCGCGGTCCTCACTAGCCTGACGGCGGTCCGTCTTCGGGGCGAGTTCCGTTGGGGCGCTGAGGTCGGCAGTCTGGACAACGTCTCGTTCTGTCAGCCCGGGAAGTGACGTCGTCGCGACTCGGGGGTATGCTGTGACTGCCAAGCCATCCCGCCATCGCGGAGCAAGCTCATCTGCTCAGGGCGCCGCGTGGCGTGCCAAAGGAGCCAGGCCAGACATGGACACGAGTTCTGCCTTCGTGACGGAGACCCACAGCATCCCTGTGCGGGGAGAGTACGACGTGATCGTCGTCGGCGGCGGCGTGGCCGGTGTGAGTGCAGCCGTCGCGGCCCGACGCTCGGGCATGAGCGTGCTGCTGATCGAGAAGGGCGTGGTACTCGGCGGCCTGGCAACCATGGGGCTGGTCGTCTACTACAACCCTCCTCTCGATGACTCACGGGGACGCCGCCTTGTCGGCGGGATGTCCCGTGAGCTTCTCCATCGCTCGATCAGGTACGGGTACGGGACGCTCTCGCCTCACTGGGCGCAGGAGAACCCAGATCCCTCCGTCCCGCCGACCGGACGCTATCAGACACGCTTCTCGGCCCCGGCCTTCGTCGTTGCGCTCGATGAGCTGATTCAGGACGAAGGCGTTGACCTGCTGTTTGATACGCTGTTCTGCGCGCCCGTCATGGAAGGCGGCCGGTGCACCGGGGTGATGGTTGAGGGTAAGTGCGGCCGGTCCTGCTATCGGGGCCGCGCCTTCATCGACGCCAGCGGCGACGCCGACTTGATGTCGCGGCTTGGCGCTCCCTGTGTGGAGGAGGACAACTGGCTGAGCTACTGGGCTCATGCCACGAGCCTCACAGCCCAGGCGAAGGCCGCCTCGGCGGGCGATGTCGCGAAGTCTGTGCAGCCCCTCTGCCTGGGCGCCTTCGCGGACGGCACGGGACACCCGGAGGGCATGCAGCTCTTCCGCGGCCTCCGGGCAGAGGACGTGACACGGTTCCTCCTTGAGGGAAGGAAGATGCTGCGCGAGCACCTGGCGAAGTCCGACAGGAAGGAGACCACTGTCATCACCCTTCCCTCGATGGCGCAGTACCGGACCACCCGGCACATCGTCGGCCAGTACACACTCTCCGATGACGACAAGGATGCCCGCTTCGATGACTCGATCGGCTGCTTCGCGGAGGAGGGTCCGGCTAGCTTCGTCATGGAGTTCCCGTACCGGATTCTGGTCTCAGAGACGGCGCCCAACGTTCTGGCGGCGGGCCGCATCGCCTCGGGCAGCGGGTACGGCCGCTACCTGTGCCGACTGATCGCCCCCTCGGCCATGACGGGTGAGGCCGCAGGCCGGGCAGCGAGTCTCGCCATCAAGCACTCCTGCGCCGTACAGGAGATCCCTGTTCGTGAACTGCAGGCTCAGATGGGCAGCGCCGGCTATGTGATCCACGCCTGAGGCTGCGCCGTGCCTTGCCGCGCGGAGCTCCAGACCGGACAGCGCCGTCACGACGAGATAGCCGTCAGACGCAATCTTAAGCCGACGAGTCGAAAGGAGTTCGACCGATGGCCTTCAATGGGTTAGGCATGGGCCTGGGCAATCTGTCGCTGCTGTCGAAGGCAAAGACGCGCTCCATCAGTGCAGAGAACTTCACAGGCGAGAAGGGTGCAGGAGGTATGGCCACCGAGGGCACCGGCGCCGGATGCGCCCGAGACCTCGGCCAGGGCTGGAAGGTATCCCCTTCCATGCGGATCGCGCCCGGGGAGACGCTTACCCTCGCCGACATCCAGGACAGCGGTGCCCTCCAGCACCTCTGGATCTGCCCCACCGGCCACTGGCGCTTCTCGATCCTGCGCATCTACTGGGACGACCAGGAACAGCCCTCGGTCGAGTGCCCCATCGGTGACTTCTTCGCCAACGGCTGGTGCCGACCGGCGATGGTGAACTCGCTGCCCGTCTGTGTGAATCCCGGCAGCGCGCTGAACTGCTACTGGGAGATGCCCTTCCGTAAGCGTTGTCGTATGACGCTGGAGAACATCGCCGTGGAGCCCATCACGGTCTACTGGCAGGTTGACTACACCCTCACCGATGTCCCCGAGGATGCCGCCTACCTGCACGCGCAGTTCCGCCGCACGAATCCGTTGCCGTACAAGGAGGTCTACACCCTCCTCGACGGGGTGCGCGGACAGGGGCAGTACGTCGGCACGTACATGGCCTGGGGAGTGAACAACACGGGCTGGTGGGGTGAGGGCGAGATCAAGTTCTACATGGACGGTGACGGCGAGTTCCCCACCATCTGCGGCACAGGGACGGAAGACTACTTCTGCGGCTCGTATAACTTCGAGAACCGCGAGGCCAAGCAGTACCAGGAGTTCACCACGCCCTACTGCGGCCTGCCCCAGGTCCTTCGTCCTGACGGTGTGTACCAGTCGCAGCAGCGCTTCGGCCTCTACCGCTGGCACATCATGGATCCGATCCGCTTCGAGCAGGACCTGCGCGTCACGATTCAGGCTCTCGGCTGGCGCAGCGGCGGTCGTTACCTGCCTCTGCAGGACGACATCGCGTCCGTCGCCTTCTGGTACCAGACGCTGCCGACAGCACCCTTCCCGCCGCTGCCGGACAAGGACGCTCTCGAGGTCATCTGACGATCTTGGTGGCGCAAGGCGACAAGCCCTGGCTGCGATGACAGAGAAGGGTTGCAGGGAGGCCCACACCATGTGGTACCTGGCTGGACTTGCCCTTGCCTGCCTGATCGGCGCGACGCAGGGCTGCGCCCAGGAGGAGTCGAATCGAGCCCAAGGAGGGGCCATGAACACCAGCTTCACACTCCCCGCTGAGTGGGAGTATACCGCACCGCTGCTAGGTCCCGAGGCCCGCACCACGGACCAGAGCTGCGCCCAGAAGGACCCGAGCATCGTGTTCTTCGAGGGCCGATGGCACGTCTTCATGACGATCAAATGTGGCCAGACCACGCCGATGGAGTACTGCAGCTTCGCCGACTGGGAGGAAGCGAACCGCGCGCCGCGCACGGTTCTGAAGGTCTCGGACAGCAAGTACTACTGCGCACCGCAGGTCTTCTACTTCCGTCCGCAAGAGAAGTGGTACATGGTCTATCAGGTGGGCGTCCCCGGCCAGAAGAGGATGTGGGTGGCCTACTCCACGACCACTCAGATCGGCGATCCCGCTTCCTGGACGAAGGCGCAACCGATCCTCAGCGGCGACGAGGAGGACCCGCGACCGGAAGGCGGCCTCGACTACTGGATCATCTGCGACGACCAGCGTGCCTATCTGTTCTACACCACCAACAACGGCAAGATGTGGCGGATGTGGACCAGGCTGGAGGACTTCCCACGAGGCTTCAGGGACCCTCAGATCGCCCTTCAGGGAGACATCTTCGAGGCCAGCCACACCTACTTGCTCACGGGAGCAAACAAGTACCTCACGATCATCGAGGCGAATCCCGGGGGAAGGCGGTACTACAAGGCGTACCTCGCGGATCGACTGGACGGGCCCTGGGAGCCCCTGGCCGACACGGCTGACAAGCCCTTCGCGGGATGGGCCAACGTGCGTCCCGCACCGGGTGTGGCGCCGTGGACCGACAACCTCAGTCATGGCGAACTGGTCCGGGAGCGCAACGACGAGAGGATGCCGGTAAATCCGCAGCACCTGTGCATGGTCTTCCAGGGCA
>JBDKVB010000175.1 GCA_039679385.1 Armatimonadia bacterium
ACTCCACCCGCTGACCGGTGGGGTCGACCATGAACTCCAGGCAGTCGTCGTTATAGACCTTGCCGTCGCGGGCCGTCACGGCGGTCTTCAAGGTGCCGACACTCGGCTCGTCGGCCTCGGCGGCGAAGTACAGGTAGCGGTCATCGAAGGCTACTTTGAAGCGAGTCTGGGGCGCTGCTTTGCGGCTTGGCTGATCGAGGACGACAAAGGAACCGTTCCAGGCGCCGGCCTGCCAGGTCGCTTCAGACAGGTCTCCGTCGATCACCACCGGCGTCGAGACCTTCTGGGCCGTTACGGTACGAAGGGGTGCTGCCGGGCATACGGTCACCACGGCGAGCAGGATCAGGTTGAGCAGACAGCGCATCCTGGGCCTCCCGGAATGAGGGATGTCTTGGAGCTGCTTTGGAGTTGCCGGCTCCGCCGGCCTCACTCGCCAAGGGTCGCAACGGGCTCCCAGCCGCCGGCACGGATCACCTTCCAGGAGCCTCGGCGCTTGATGAAGTCCACCGTCACCTTCGCCTTGACGTGGTCGCTGTCGTTCCCCGTTCCGACGAACCAGACCTCCACGCGGAGCTTCGCAGTCGCCCGGTCCCCGGTAACCTGCACCTGCGGTGGCTCGACCTGCACTCGCCAGGGCTCCGGGCTTCGGAAGCCACCGACGACCATCCGGGTCAGGTCCAGCTTCTTGTAGGTGCCGTCGTTGTAGTCGTCATCGATGTGCCGCAAGACGCGGCCGGCGTTTCTCTCTTCAGCGGCGGCACGCACCTCGGCGATCACCGCCAGGATCTGCTCCTCGTCGGTGAGGCGCGGTCGACTCTGCCACCAGCCGATGGCTGCTGCGATCAGCACCAGCGCTCCGCCCATGAGTAGGACCACGCGTCTGCGCATCTCGAGCACCTCCGGGAGAGCTAAGGTACTGTCGATCAGGGAGCCAGCGCCAGCACCAGCGCGCCGGCCGTCACCAGGACTCCTCCCACAGCGGCTTGCCAGGACAGCTTCTCGTGCAGGAACACCACTGCCAGCACAATGGCGAAGGCGACGCTGAGCTTGTCGATCGGAGCCACCCGGGAGGCCGGCCCCAGTTGCAGCGCACGGTAGTAGCACAGCCAGGAGACGCCGGTCGCCAGCGCAGACAGCACAAGGAACACCAGGCAGCGCCGCGAAAGAGTGAGGGGCGATTGCCACTCGCCCCGGAAGGCGACCAGTGCGCCGATGAACACCACGATAACGATCGTGCGCAAGAGCGTGGCCAGATTCGAGTTCACGCCCGTCACGCCGATCTTGCCGAAGATCGCCGTAAGGGCGGCGAAGATTGCGGATAGAATCGCCCATAGCTGCCAGGATACGGTCTGCATTGTGCGTCTCCTTCAACCGAAGTGTGGCGTGGCCGAGGCGGCGGGGCCTCACTGTGCAAGGGGCGATTGACCCCTTGTAACATTCTCGCTAAACTCGCCTAAGGTAGCAGTACTCGCCGGTCTGCGCGAAGGAGGGCGGCATGCTCAGCGATCGCAAGATGGGGTACCTGCTCGCGCTCGTAGCGCTGATCATCACCGCCGCTGCGCAGAGCGTGGGCTGGCTTGCTCCCACCGAGAACGGTCTCCTCAGCCTTCGCTATCGTATCCGCGGGACGACCCCTCCGGCGCCCGAGATCGTGATCGTCAGTCTGGAGCCCGAGTCCCTGCGCGAGGCAGGCGTGACCTCCTGGCCGCCCGAGGTCGGGCTCTATACCCGGACACTGACCCGACTGCAGGAGTGCGGCGCTGCGGTCGCGGTGCTCGACCTTAATGCGCTCGTGGTCACTGAGTGGACGCACATCAGCCCCCGAGACCTGGCTGCCTTGACTGCGGCGATGTCTCGCATTCCGACCGTGCTGCCCGCTGTTGTCCTTCCACCTGCGCCGGGCAGGTCCGTCGCCACTGACCCGGCCGTGCGTCGGTTCTCTCTGGGTGAGGGACAAGTAGCGGTGCCGGCCGAGCTGCGACAAGGGGTTCTTGCAGCCCCGAGTCCTGCACTCTGCGCGGCCGCCGCCGGTCTGGGGCATCTGAATGTCTACCCGGACACCGACGGCGTTCTTCGCTCTCTGCCCCTGGTGACCTGCGCCGAGAACGCCCTGTGGCCTTCGCTGGCGCTGGAGACTCTGCGGGTCCTCCGCAAGCTTCCCCCGGGAACGGCCAGGCTTGCCGACAGCGCACTCACCCTGGGCGATGAACGGGTTCAGGTTGCCACCGGGACGGAGATCCCCATCAACTTCGCCGGCGGGTTCAAGCACTACCTTTACTTGCCTCTCTCGGAGCTGTTGAACACCGAGCCGTCGCAGCTTCGCTCCCGGTTGGCGGGCAAGGTTGCTATCGTCGGCCCGACCGCATCGGACCTGACCATGCTCTGGCGTACCCCGGTTCACCCCGTGATGCCCGGGGTCGAGATCAACGCCAACGTGATCGGCAACCTGCTCCACCATCAGCTTCTGGTCACGCCGCCGACGTGGCTGGCCTTCCTACTCCCGGTACTGTGGGCGATGCTTCTGGGCACCTTCGCAAGCGGAGCCAGTGCGACCCGCGCCACCTTGGTCACCTTGGCCGTGATGCTGGCCGCTGTCCTCATGCCCGCTCTCTACTTCCGCGGCGGGGTCGCCATGCCGGTCGCGCCCGGCCTGATGGCTGCGGCGCTCACAGGACTAATGCTCATCGTCCGTTCCGGTTCGCTGGCCGAACGTGAGCGTGTACATGCTCAGGCTAGTCTCGATTCCCGCCTCCAGGCCATCACCGGGATCGGCACGCTCATCGTCTCCAGCCTCGACCGCACGCAACTGCTGAACCAGATCGTCCGCTGGGTCGAGAGCGAGCTGGATGTCCCGGCCGTCTCGATCCTGCTCATGGACCACAAGCGGCGCCACCTGGTCTTCGAGCTCGCCTCCGGAGAGAAGGGCGAGCAGGTCAAGGCCTTCACTCTCGAACTCGGTCAGGGCGTCGCGGGAGCCGTGGCGGCCACCGGCCAGCCGATGATCGTCCACAATGCCATCCATGATCCGCGCCAGGCGCACGACATCTCCGATGCAATCAGCTACCCGGCCCGCTCGATTCTGTGCGTGCCCATGATGCTGCACGGTGAGGTCATCGGCGTCATCGAGGCCCTCAACAAGCGCTCCGGTCCCTTCACCGCCGACGACGAAGCCCTGCTCACGGTGATTGCCCAGCAGGCCGCGCTGTTCCTTGAGAGCGCCCGGCTGTACTCCGAGCTGCAGCAGCGAGTGGACGCTGCCACCCTCGACCTGCGCAAGGCCAACAGCAGCCTCGCCAGCCAGAAGGCCAAGATCGAGGCCCTGGTCGACCAGATGGAGTCCGGGGTCATCGCCACCGATGCCCGCGATCATGTCGTGATCTGGAACCGCATGGCCGAGTATCTCCTGGGGCTGCCGGAGTCGCATGCCCTGGGGCAACCCGCACTGACCGCCATCCGCCACCCCGAGCTGGCCGAGCTGTTCGCCATGCCGCTGTCACCCGTGGGTGGGCGCCATACCCAGGACATGGACTTCCGCCTTGGCGAGCGGACACTGCACGTCCGGGTCTCCCTGGCCCTTGTCGCGGAGGCCGAGGAAGGCTTCGGCAAGCTGGCACTGCTCACCGACATCACCCAGCTCAAAGAGCTCGATCGGATGAAGACCGACCTCATATCCTTCGTCTCCCACGAGCTGAAGAACCCGCTGACCTCCATCAAGGGCTTCGCCCAGATTCTTCAGCGCAGCCTGGAGGGCGCAGCACCTCCTCAGGTCCGTCTCGTCAGCCTGCTCAATCAGCAGGCGACGCGGATGCAGTGGCTCGTCGAGGACTTCCTGGACATTACGCGCCTCGATGCCGGCATCTCACTCGAGATGCGCCGGCAAGACATTCCCGACTTGCGAGCGCTGGTCCAGAACATCGTTGACCTGCAGGCGGTGACGGCACAGGACCATCAGTTCGTCGTCAAGGTCGAGGACGACGTCCCCACGATCCGCGCCGATAAGGGCAAGCTCGAGCAGGTGCTGGTGAACCTCCTCAGCAACGCCGTGAAGTACTCCCCGGATGGTGGCGAGGTCGCAGTGAACGTCCAGCGCGATGGGGATCAGATCCAGTTCTGCGTATCGGACGAGGGCATTGGCATCAGCACCGAGGAGGCGTCCAACCTCTTCCAGCGCTTCCGCAGGGCTCCCGGTGCTCGTGAGCGGATCAGCGGCACGGGGATCGGTCTGTTCCTCTCGAAGCACCTCATCGAGGCGCACGGAGGACGCATCTGGGCCGAGCCCAGAGAGCGCGGTTCCCGCTTCCTATTCACCATTCCAGTCGCGCCACCGAACTCCGAGGCGGACTGAGCCTCCTGCGGGTGTGATCCGAATGAGGGCGCCCTTGCCGATGAAGCTCGGCGACCAGGTCGAGCTCAAAAAACCGCACGCTTGCGGAGCCAACCGCTGGGAGATTGTGCGCGTCGGCGCCGACGTGAAGTTCAAGTGTCTGGCGTGCGGCCGTCTCGTCATGCTTCCCCGTGATCGCGCCGAACGTCGTATCCGCCGCTTCCTCGACTCCTCAGTTACCGAGCCGACCCCGGACGCTTCCCACAAGTGAAGGGGGACAGCACCCTAGCAGAGCACTGTCCCCGGAAACCAGTCTCGATCCAGCCTCACGTCACGATGCCAGATTGGCGGCGTCGATCACGTTCTTGAGCAGCATCGCGGTCGTGACGGTGCCGACTCCGCCCGGGACCGGCGTGATCTGCGAGGCGATCTCCACCGCCTCCTCGAAGAGCACGTCACCAACGGTCTGGGTCTTGCCCTCGGCATCCTTGATGCGGTTGATGCCCACATCAAGGACGACGGCTCCGGGCTTGATGTGCTCGCCGCGAACAAGGCCCGGCACTCCGACCGCGACCACCAGCAGGTCGGCCCGCGTGGTATGCTCCTTCAGATCGGCGGTGCCGATGTGGCACACCGTGGTCGTGCAGAACTTGTCCAGCAGGAGCAGCGCACTGGGCTTGCCGACGATCTCACTGTGCCCGACTACGCAAGCGTTGATGCCCTTCCCACAGGCGGCCTTCGGATCGTCGAAGAGGCAGACTCCTGAGGCTTTGGCGAGGGCGAAGACGGCCTGCGCGGTACATGGAGCCAGGGTCGTACTGCCCTGAACCACGCGCCCCAGATTCGCGGGGTGAACGCCGTCGACGTCCTTGTTGGGGTTGATCTTCCCCTGGGCCGCCCGAGCATCGACACCCGGAGGCAGAGGCATCAGCAGGATGATGCCGGTCACGTCTCGGTCGGCATTGAGCTCCCCAATCTTCGCTTCAATCGCCGCCTGGTCGGCCGCAGCGCCCAGCTCGATCAACTCGTAGCGGATCCCGACCTCCTCGCAAGCCTTGGCCTGCGCCTTAGCGTAGAAGGCAGCGCCCTTGTTGTCCGTGGCCAGGACTGCCGCGAGCTTGGGAGGCGTCGCCATCTTCGCGACGGCCGCCCTTACCTCCGCCTTGATCTGATCGGCAATCGGGGCCCCTTCGAGCAGTGTTGCCGGCATCTGGATTCCTCTTCCCCTGGTAGGTTGGCTTTCAGTGCTTACGCAAAGGGCGCTGGCATCTCGCCTGCGCCCCCTTGATCTAGAATAGCCCGACTGTGTTGCCGTTCTCGTCGATGTCGACGTCGACGGCAGCCGGTCGTGTGGGTAGTCCCGGCATGGTCCGCATCTCGCCGCAGAGCGGATACAGGAACCCGGCGCCGACTGACGGGCGGACGTCTCGTACCGGCACGCGGAACCCGGTTGGGCGACCCTTGAGGTTCGGATCATGGCTCAAGGACAGGTGCGTCTTCGCCATGCAGATGGGCAGGTTCGCGTAGCCCTGCTTCGTGAAGGTCTCGATCTGCGCCTCGGCCTGAGAGGTATAGTCGACTCCGTCCGCCCCATAGATCTTGGTCGCGATGGTCTCGATCTTCTCCCTGATCGGCGCCTCGAGGTCATACAGGAAGCGGAAGTCACTGGGCTGCTCGCAGGCCGCGACGACGGCCTCGGCCAGCTCAGCGCCGCCCTCGCCGCCTCGTGCATGGACATGGCTCTCGACGGCGGCAGTCGCTCCAGCCTCAAGGGAGATGCGCTTGATAGCCGTCAATTCCGCCTGGGTATCCTGGGCGAAGGCGTTGATGGCCACCACCACGGGCAGACCGAAGAGTCGCAGGTTCTCGATGTGCTTGACCAGGTTCTCCGCGCCCTTTTCGAGTGCCGGCACGTTCTCCTTCTCGATCTCTTCCTTGGGCGGCTTGCGCCCCGGCGGGAACTTGAAGGCGCCACCGTGCATCTTGAGCGCCTTCGCCGTCGCGACGATCACCACGCAGTTCGGGCGCAGGTTCCCGACGCGGCACTTGATGTCCAGGAACTTCTCCGCGCCACAGTCGGCACCGAACCCTGCCTCCGTCACCACGTAGTCGGCGCACTTGAGCGCGATCTTGTCGGCCAGGACGGAGTTGCAGCCGATGGCGATATTGGCGAAGGGTCCCGCGTGGACGAAGGTCGGGCCGCCGTCCAGCGACTGGATCAGGTTCGGCTTGAGGGCGTCGCGCATCAGCACTGTCATGGCTCCGGCAGCACCCAGATCCTCGGCCGTAACCGGCTCGCCCTCTTCGTTCAGCGCAACCTGGATTCGCCCCAGCCGCTGCCGCAGGTCCTGGAGTCCGCTGGTGAGCGCCAGGATCGCCATGACCTCGGAGGCCACGGTGATGTCGAAGCCGGTGCTCCGCGGACGGCCGTCACTGCGGGTACCCAGGCCACCGATCATGTTGCGCAGGAAGTTGTCGTTCATGTCCACGCCGCGCCGCCAGGAGATGGAGTAGGGGTCGATGCGCAGCGGGTTCTTGTGCCAGATGCTGGCGTCGATCATGGCCGCCAGGAGGTTGTTGGCAGCTCCCACGGCGTGGATGTCGCCGGTGAAGTGCAGGTTGAGGTCCTCCATCGGCACAACCTGGGCGTAACCGCCGCCTGCCGCGCCACCCTTGATGCCGAAGACCGGTCCCATGCTCGGCTCGCGAATCGTCTGGATGGCGCGCTTGCCGATGAAGCGCAGGGCCTGTCCCAGACCGAGGGTGGTGACCGTCTTGCCCTCGCCGAGAGGCGTCGGGGTGATTGCGGTCACCAGTACGAGCTTGCCGTCCGGGCTGCTGCCCAGCCGGTCCAGGGCAGACAGGCTCACCTTGGCCTTGTACCGGCCGTACAGGTCGAGCTCCTCCTCGCGGAGGCCGATATCACCGGCCACATCGACGATCGGGCGCATCTTCGCAGACTGCGCGATCTCCAGGTCACTAAGCATGAACTCAACACCTCGTTCTTTCCAGGTCGGAAGGGAAGCCCGCTGGGCTCTTCCCTGATAGCAGGATACACAAACATGCAACGCCTCTGCCGCTCCGTGCAGAGGCACTCTGCGATAACGCTACCTTTTCCCCACCCCGGGCCTTACCTCCTCCTGCCGAGCGACTTTGCCCTTCGCGGCAACGCGTGCTATCATGGGGCCGCCGGGGTTAGCCCGGCCTTGTCCGTTGGCGAAGGGAGTAAGTCGTATGGCGTGCGAAGCATCCGGCCGCCGCTTGCGGGTGGCCGTTCTGTTTGGTGGACGTTCCGGTGAGCACGAAGTGTCGGTCGCCTCAGCCCGCTCGGTGGTCGCCAATCTCGACCCCGAGAAGTATGACGTGATGCTGCTGGGTATCACCAAGGACGGGCGCTGGCAGTTGCCCGCCGAGAGTCAGAAGGCCCTCACCGAGGGGCCTGCACGCGCTCCCGGTGCCTCCGCCATCCTTCCTGCCGACTATCATGCCGGCGGCATCCTCCGGCTTGGCGGCAATGGCTCGCCCTCGACGGCACCCATTGATGTGGTGATCCCCGTCCTGCATGGCACCTATGGAGAGGACGGCACCGTGCAGGGTCTGCTGGACTTGGCGGGCTTGCCCTATGTTGGCGCCGGAGTCCTGGGCAGCGCTGTGGGAATGGACAAGGTCGTCATGAAGACCCTGTTCCGTGCCGCTGGACTTCCCGTGCCAGACTTCGTCTCCTTCAAGCGGCACGAGTGGCAGGCCGATCCGGACAGCCTGCGCAAGCGCATCGCCGAGGAGCTCGGCTACCCGTGCTTCGTCAAGCCCGCGAACCTGGGGTCCAGCGTGGGCATCTCCAAGGTCTGCGACGAGACCGAACTCGACGCAGCGATCGACCTTGCGGCCGAGTATGACCTCAAGGTCATCGTGGAGCGCTCGGTACAGAACGCTCACGAACTCGAATGTGGCGTCCTGGGCAACGACGATCCGCAGGCCTCGGTTGTCGGCGAGGTCATCCCCAGCCGGGATTTCTACTCCTACGAGGCCAAGTACATCGACGACAAGTCGGAGGTCATCATCCCGGCCGACCTGCCCGAGGATCTTAGCGAACAGATACGGGCCCTGTCGGTGAGGGCCTTCCAGGTGGCGGAGTGCGCCGGGCTCGCACGAGTGGACTTCCTGGTCACTCGCGACACCCACGAGGTCTTTGTCATCGAGATCAACACGCTCCCCGGCTTCACCCAGATCTCCATGTACCCCAAGCTGTGGGAGGCGAGCGGCGTGAGCTACAGAGAGCTCATCGACCGCCTCATCGAGTTGGCGCTCGAGCATCATGCTCAACGCGAGAGCCTGCGCACCAGCTATACCTAGATCTTCACACTTGCCACTGCGTCTCAGAGTCCTCCCTCCGGTGACCACTGATGCGCGCTGTGCTGCTGCTGTGGATGGCTACCCTTGCGATCTGGGCCGAAGCTTCGGCCCAGATCCTTGTGCGTAACCCCGCGGAGTTCTCGCGCACCGAAGTCGTGACTGTGCGCCTCCGTGACCTCGACCTGCAACTTCCCCTCCAGGGGAGTCTTGAGGTCCGCGATCCCCGCAACCGCACGCTGAAGTCCCAACTCGACGACCTGGACCTGAGCAACTCCGCCACCGGTCCCGATGCCCTGTGTTTCGAGATCCGCCTCGTCCCCTATGAGACTTCCACGCTGACGATCGGCCCCGGCCTCGGTGCGCGGTCGACTGCCCAGCGCGTACCTCCGGGTGATGTGGACCTTCGCACGCCAGCCTACAGTCTGCACCTGATGGCCGCCGGCGGAGGGCTGAGTGAGCTGCGCGGAGCCGACGGAAGTCTGGTGGCGAACGGGCTCTACCTCTCCCTCGTCGACGGTGGCCTCGACCCGCCGATCCAGTTCGACCAGCGTGGTCTCAAGGCCACCATCGTCCGCTGTCAGGGGCCGCTGCGCGAGACGGTGTTCGCCCAGTACGACCTCGACGACCGGGCCTTCCGCACTGAGCCCTTGATGCGCCTCGTCGGCGAGCTTCGCCCCGGCTACCGCGGCGAGGTCCTCTACAGCGCCTTCCCGGATCACCTGAGCGTGACCCACACCGTCCTGGCGAAGGACAGCTCCCTTCCCGTGGAGCGTTGCCTGGTCACCCTCTCCCTGCCTCTGCCCAAGCGCGAGCCAACGGTCCTGAACCGCTGGAGCTGTCCCGTCGGCGATGGGGCCATTCCCGGCGAGGCAGACCGCAAGGCTCGTGGCTGGACGGCGCGTCCCCCGGTTTCCGACGCACGCTGGGTCGACTTCACTGGTCCCCAGTCCGGCCTGGCCCTTGTCCCCGACTTCCGAACCGATGCGGCCGTGCAGTTCTACGATTCCCGCGAGGAACCGCGCTCCGCCGGCGACCGGCTCAGCTATGTGCGGTACCTGGACAGCGTGACCAGCACGATGTACCTCGTGCCGCATGCGCCGAAGGCCCGGCCCACGGGACTGTTGCAGCGGCTGTCGACTCCGCTGGAGATCACCGGACTCGAGCCGCCTTTGCCCGCACTGCAGAAAGCGCGGAGGGCACTCCAGACAGCTACCGACTCCCTGCGCGAGGCCAGTCGCACCGAGGCCTTCATCACGCCCGCAGACCTGCAGGTCCATGCTGCCACCAGCCTCCTGGCGATGGCCCAGCTTTGCGCAAGGAATGAACGCCTCACCCAGGCTACGAGGCTGGCGCAGGAAGCTGCCAACCGTGCCGAGGCAGCGACCGCCTTCCTGCAGGGCACCTCGGAGAACGAGTTGCGTGCCCCTGCACCGGCACGACTGGGCACCCTCCTAGTCGGTGTGCGCCTGGGGAGTGGCCCGCGATCCGTCGGCACCGGCTGGGACCGGTGCCTGACCGCCCTGCGCAGCTTCGGGATCACGAACATCGCCGACGACAACCTGCTGAGTTGGCGTGCCTGTGAGCCCTCGCCGGGGCAGTTCGACTTCACCCAGGCTGACGACTTCCTCGACCGCCTGGAGCGGTCCGGGATGCGCCTCCTGCCGGGAATCGACCCCTGGCTGGCGGCTCCGCAGTGGGTGAAGCCTGAGGACGACTTCGCGGCGCTGACCGAGCGCTACTGCGAGGAGTTGCTGCCCCGTCTGAAGGGGCGTGATGCAGTCCTTGGCTGGCGGATGACGACCGCTCCCGGTAGCCTCTGGGGCCCCAACTCCGGCGATCCAGCACCGCGCTTCCGTGAGTGGCTGCGCAAGCGGTACGTGAACCTGCTGGCCTTCAATGCTGCCTGGGGCACCAACTACACGAGCCTCGACCAGGTGCAGCTTCCGACCTATCCTCCGGCGCCGATGCTCACGATTGGTCAGGAGTTGCCGGCTGCGTCTCCTGCGACGACGGCACCTGAGGCAACAGCCCCGACCACACCGACCGCGCTCACGAACCAGGCGATCCTGGACCTGAACCGATTCCTCGCCGACGATCTCATCGGCCGTCTGGGCCGCCTCACCGCCTTCGCGCAGAAGCTCGATCCTGACCGCCCGGCGGTCGTGACCTGCCCGGATGCTCAGCCGGGATTCGCCAGTCCCGCTGCCGCTGATCCCTGGAGCCTGCGCGAGGTCTCCCGCGGAGCCTACTGCCACAGCTTCCAGTTCGCCTCCGACCTCGGCACAGTCGGCGGCGGCTTCGGGGACTACCGGTTGGCCTGGCCCTTCGGCGTCGCTGTCGAGAAGTCCGCACTGGGCGATCGTCCGATCTGGTGCACCGACCTCGCCCAGAACTGGTGGCAGCGTCCGCTTCGACTCGCTTCTCGCGCCGACGTGCGCGTCACGACCTGGATGGCGGTTGCCGAGGGACTGCGCGGCGTCTTTGCTGCCGAGGTTCCGGGAGGACGCTGGTCCGCGGCCAACTTCGACAACTCGCCCTTGCCGGTGCTGGAGGAGTTCGGTGTGCTGGCCGCGCAGCTTCGGACCCTGGGACCGTACCTGGGCGAGGCAACGCCCTGGCCGGCGGAGGTCGCGATCTACTGGCCGACGGACAGCCTTGCGCGCCAGTCGGGTGGCCGAGCTTCCGTCGATCCGCGTGATCCGCAGGGGCCCCGTGCCCGCCTGCGGTCTCTGTGGCAGGCGCTCTCGGTCGGCGAGCACTATCCGGTGCGCTTCCTGGAGGACAGCGCGGTCCTCGGCGACGAACTCAAGGGCTACAAGGCCCTGGTGCTGACGGAGGCGCTGTGCCTGTCTGAGGACGTTGCGAAGCGACTGGCGACCTTCGTGAAGGACGGCGGCCTGCTGGTCCTCCTGGGGCCGACGGGCGCCTTCGACACGCAGGGCACGCCCTGTGTGCCCGCACCGACGGCTTCCCTGCGGGACCTCATCGGCGCGCGCCTCAAGGTTGTGCGCGAGGCCGAGTTGACGGTCGCGCGTCAGCCCATCACTCGCAAGACGCCGCTGGCCTGCTACGTGCCGATAGCCTCCGACCTCAAGGTGCTTGCGAAGGACCCCGAGACCGGCGACCTGCTGGCCTTCTCGCGCGATGTGGGGCGCGGGCAGGTGCTCGTGGTCGGTGCCTCCCTGGGGGTCGCCACCGACACTGCAACCGGTGCCGGGCGACGCTGGCTGGCCGAGCAACTCGGACGCCGGGGGATCTACCCGCCCATCGTGGACAGCGCAGCACCGGCCGAGCTGCCCTCGGTGTACCCGCGTCTCTTCACCCACGGCGAGCGCGAGCATCTGGTGGTGGCCAACCTCACGGCCCAGGACCTACCGCTGACCATCACTCTCGCCGCCAGCGTGCGGGTGTCGGACAAGCCTTACGACCTACTGACGGGAACGTCCTGCCCACGTCGCTCGCCCCATTCGCTGTTCGCGCCAATCCCTGCGGGCGAGGTCCTCTGGATCTGCCTGTAGGTCGCTGCAGACCTCCTGTCCTCGCGAGGGAGCGTTCCGGAATGCCTGCCTCTTTGTGCGTGAGCCTCCTGACGATGGGCGGCAGCTCACTGTTGCTGCAGGTCCTGCTCTTGCGGGAGCTGCTCACCTCCTTCTTTGGCAACGAGCTGGCTGTCAGCACCGTCCTTGCCTCCTGGCTCCTTCTGGTCGCTGCAGGCAGCGCCCTGGGCTCGCGCAGTGGCCGGTCGCCGACGGCCGGTGTACGCACCTTCGGGCTGCTGCAGGTGCTGTTGGCAGTGGTCGTCCCGCTCGCGGTTCTGGGCTCTCGCTTCGTGGGCGGACGCACCTTCTTCCCCGGCGAGGTCGTGTCCCCGCCAATCATGCTCGGTCTCTCCGCGCTGACGGTCGCTCCCGGCTGCTTGCTCCTGGGTGCCCAGTTTGCCGCAGGCTGCCGTGCGGCCCTGGAGCTTGGCCTCGGCTCCCGCAGTTCCTCCACCGTCTACGCGCTCGAAGCCCTCGGCGCTCTCACTGCCGGGCTGCTCTTCCACTTCCTCCTCGCCGACCACTACGGGCCGGTCAGCCTTGGCCTGGTGCTGGGAGCCCTCAATGCCCTCAGTGCCGTGGGGCTGCTCA
>JBDKVB010000176.1 GCA_039679385.1 Armatimonadia bacterium
ACATCGAGATGATGGTCTTTAACCCGCTGCAGGCGACAGCCACCTCAAAGGTGTACTCCGGCAGGCGAATCGTCGTGCCCTCAACCTTCGTGGGTACCCCGATCGCCTGGGAGAAGCCGCCGCCGAGTTGGGCGCTGAAGAGCTGCATCGGCTGGGCGAACATGTCCACCAGCACACGCCCCAGTGGAACCCCGAAGGCCATGAAGGCCACCGGGAAGGTCGCTGCGCGGGCTACCGGCCAGCCCCAGAGCCAGATCACCGCTCCGTAGAGCGTGATCAGGAAGGCAAAGCCGGAAGCGAAGTTGACGTCCTTCCAGGTAGCGAGGAGGTGCAGCGCCAGACCGAGCACCATCACCCCTAGCCCCGGTGCCTGCCGCTCGCGAGGCAACGACTTGTACACGGGCAGTTGACGGTAAACGATGTACCCGCAGATGAGCGGGATCAGGAGGCCGTGACCGTAGTACTCGTCCCTCCACCACCGGTCGAGCATCCAGCCCAGATACTGCGCGAAGCACAACACCAGCGCTGCGCCGACAACATACGGGCCCCAGGATGGTGCAGACTGGGGCGCCTCGAGGGGTTCTTGCGGGGTTGTGGAGTCTTCCTGCATAGTCGCTCGGGAAGGTCGGCCGTGCTTGCTCAGGCCTGTTATCTGCGGTTATGTGCGACGGCGCCGGTGTGGCTCGTCCTCCCAGTACTCGCGCCGATGGTGCGAAGACAGGCCGCCTCCGAAGCGGAGGTAGTACAGCACGCCGATCAGGGCTCCGGCCAGCCCGAACCCCACGAAGATGGAAGCGCCCCCCATGCGCGTTAGAAAGGCCTCAACCATCGCCCCGACAGACTTGGCGATCGTCGCCCACGCCAGTCCCAGCCGCTCGCCCGGTGAGTCGGGTAGCTGTGTCCCCGGAGCGCTGCGCAGGGCCAGCATGCCAATGGCCGAGTTCGTCAGTGCCGCCAGCAGCACCGCCACGAGAATCCCGGCGCCCGCGTAACGCAGCATCTCGACCACGGTGGCACTGCGTCGGCGCTTGCGTCGCCTGACCTTCACCACACCACGCCAGTCAGACCCACAGGCCGGACAGACGTCCTCGTCGGGATACAGCTCCTCCCCGCAGAAGCACACTCGCGTCTGCCGTCTCCCGCACTCCGGGCAGCGACCGTCCGCGTCTAGCGGCACCCGGCACCAATAGCACTCGGTGTCGGGCGCAGCCTGCTCGTGGCCCTGATTGGCTTGCCCCGACATAGAGACCCGTCACCTACTCGTGGCACGGCCCAGACTCATCAACTGCGTCCTTGGAACTTGCCCGCGGTCGGAGCCCAACTAGGGCGTACTGCGTGAGGGCATTGCGGGTGCCTGCGAGCTGCCCGCTCCCTGACCGGACCCCTGCTGCTGGTACTGCTTCATGACGTCAGGCGGCAGATCCTGAGCAGCCGCGGGATTGGCGACGAAGAGGAGCCAGTCGCCCTCCGCAATGCGTTTGTACACCCGGTAGCCCTGGAAGTCGATATCGCCTCGGATGCCTTCCGTCCAGGCCGGTCCCCACTCTGCACGGGTCCGCTCCGCCCAGTCGTAGTTCTCGTCCACGACCTGTGGCGTCAGCAGCAGCCAGCGCACCTTGCCGACCTTGTCCTGCAGGTTCTTGAGGTCTGCCACGGTCTTGGGCAGCCAGATTGCGGGACGATCGGCGAACCAGGCGACGAGCCACGGGACGTCGGTGATGATCGGCCCGTTGGTCAGGCCTGCCACTTCCCGCACCGTTCCCTCAATCCGTGCCAGCCGCTCCGCCTCGGGTGTGGCGCCGCGGAAGAGCGTGAAGGTCAGCGGCAAGCACTGCAGAATCACCAGTGCCGCGACGCCGATCCCCATGTACCGCGCGTGCTCTCGTGGGGCCAGGTCACCCACCTTGGTGTCCATCAGGCGGAAGAACAGCCCAACGCCAATGACTCCGGCCACTGGACCCAGCGGTATCAGGAAGCGGTCCGAGGGTAGCACGAAGGCCGCCACCGTGAACACAGCCAGGTACATGAAATGCCACAAGTACCGCAGGCGCTCGAAGGTCGCACTCCCCAGGGTGACCAGCGAACCCACCAGGAAGAAGGGCGTGACAAACAGCCCGCCAATCGTCAGCAGCACCGGGTAGAGCGTTTCCACGTCGCTGCGGACCTTCTGGATGACCTCCATCGGCCGTGTGAAGGCGTAGCCGATCCAGCTTGGCACATCGGTGGTGAACTGGCGATAGAGGGTGTTGCCCGGGTGACTGCGGGTCATCATCACCGATTCGGCGCAGTGGAAGGTGAAGAAGGGGTTACCGGCAACCCGCACGTTCCGCACGCACCAGGGGAGGATGACCACGAAGAAGGCTGCCAGAAACAGGCCCAGTGTAGCGCCCCGTGTCCGGCGGTCTGTCGACAGGAGGATGAACACTAGGACCAGCGGCAGGATGATGGCCCACAGGTACTGTGTCAGGTAGACCAAGGCCATCAGTACTCCCGCAGCGACGGACAGATGCGGCCGCCAACGAGCCTTGCGAGAGAGGGTGTGTAGGGTCAGGAACAGGAGGCTCACCCACAGCGTCATCCAGGTGACCTCAAGCCCCGAGATCGAGTACCTCAGGTAAACAAGGCTGGTCGCGAACAGCGCCGAGCTCAGGATGCCGGTGCGCAGGTCGAATAGTTGCCAGCCCAGGAAGAACACCACCGGCACGCACAGCAGGAACCCCAGGCCACAGGACAGCGCCAGGGCCTTCCCCTTATCGCCCATCACGCGCATGAACAGCGACGCGATGTAGGGATGCAGTGGGGCGTAGGTCAGCTCCGGGTGCCCATCGATGCGAGTGTTGTGGGCAAGACTAAGCGGGCGGATCAGGTTGGTGGTGTACCCACGGCCCTGTGCCAGGTTCCAGGCCACTTGCCCGTAGTCCATGGCATTCACATTCGTGATGCCCTTGAACTGCCCCGCGTGGAAGACGAGGGTGAGGATAATGACAAACACTGCGGCCATGCCGACAATGCCGATGCGTCTGGATCGGGTCTGCCAAGATTGGACGGTGTCGATCTGCAACAAGCTCCCTCCCGGTATGCGTAGAGACACGCCAACCCCTGCGACCACATTCTAACACATCCGGCGACTTCCGCTCAACGCCGCGAAGATCTCGCGGACGACCTCGGCCGTCACCGGATCGGCTCCGGCCTTGCATCCGGCCCGCCCGGACCTTGAGCCAACCTGCAGCCGAGCAGCGGCGCCCTTCGGCCGTGCCTGACGAACACACAGCGCCCTCGGACCCTCAGGAGTTCCCCTCCGGTACCCACAACAAGACCCGCCGCCGAACGTCCAGTCGGCGTCGGGCCCCTCAATGCCCAGTAACACACCGGCTTAGCGGCCTCTCGTCCCGACCGGCACCGGCACGATCTCACCCCACGGACTGAGGGCGAAGTCGAGCGTGTACGTCTGCGAAGGCTGCAGGGCCAGGCTCCGGCTTTCGCCCATATAGCCCCACTTCGACACGCTCACCGTGCCCCTGCCGGAGGGGACGTTGAGTGTGTAGTGGCCGTTCGTGTCCGTCAGCGTCGCAAACACCTGCCACCAGAGGTCAGGTGGGTAGATGACCGAAGGGCCAGTGCCCGTCTGCGCGCCCTTCACACCCGGAAGGGTGATCGTGTCGGGGAGTATGATCGGGTCATCCGGCGGCTCAGGCTGCCAGGGCCGGTCCATGGTGACCTCGACCAGCGCCCCGGCCAGAGGTACCTGAGTGCCGTTTTCGTCCGCACCCGTAACGGTGCCCTGGATCGTCGCGATCCCCTCAGGGATGGAGGGCTCAAGGTGGAAGTCGGCCACGGCGGTGCATCCCGGCTCCACCCAGACGAACTGCTCTCCGGCCTCCAGTCCCGGCACCGCAACGGTCACCAGGTACGAGCCCGCCCTGACGGACTTCATCTGGTAGCTGCCGTCCTCGCCGGTGTAGGCCGTGTACTCCTCCCCCTCGGGCGGCGGGTAGATGAGCGCGGTGCCTTGCGAGCTACCGACGGCTCCCACGGTCGTCCCGCCCTTGTCGGCGAGGATCCACATCAGGTCGGAGCGGGCCACCACCTGGACGTTTGGCAGCGGGGTGAGAACCCCGTTCTCGAGCTTCATGACCATCCCAACGATCTGACCACCAAGCTCGAGGTCGATCGGCGGAAGGATCTCCGTCTCACCGGAGCTCAGGTCGAACTCAGCTCTCCCGCCGAGCATGCCGTCAGGACCAAGTACGTCGAGTACGTGCGTCCCGGGCGGGATGTTCGGAATGCGGAAGGAACCGTCGGACTGGATCGCCACCCCAAGGGCAAGGCCGTCCAGTGCCAGCTTGAGGTTGGCTGGATCGCTGCCGGCGAGGTTGACGCTTCCCGCCGCAGTCCCTACCTTGTTTGTGGTCATCGAGCTTCCGCCGCCGCATCCCGTGATGAGGGCGATCATCACCAGGAGCGCCGCCACTACCATACCAGCTCTACGCATGGCTGATCCCTGCCTAAGAGGATAGGATTGAGCGCACCCTTCCGGCCTCTCGGGAGCGGGCACGCACCCGCACCCCGGGTCCTGGAGGGCATCCTGGCCCGCTTCCGAAGCCCTGAACACCAAGGGCCTTACGCCCAAGATTCGCTTTCCCTCAGGGCCTTCCTGCAATCCCTGCCTGGGCCGGCAGGATTTTGCATCGCCAGGGCAGAATGCAACACCTGCGGCTCGCTACGACGTCCGGCGTGTCGGCATGAGTCTGAGAGCTACTGCGGAGGCCCCCCCATGGATGTGAGCAGTGCCGTCGTCATGGTCGCCCTGGTCATCGTCATCCCGGTCGTCGTCGTCGGAGGTGTGATCGGCCTGAGCGTCTGGCTGTGGCACCGGCGCAAGATCATGGCTCTCGAAGCCGAGCGGGACGAGCGCCAGGCGGAGGAAGACCGTCGGATACTGGGTCTGGGCTCCGACGCTACCACGGAGGCACACCTGCAGACCATCCTGGACCGCCTCGGGCGGGTCGAGAACCGGCTGGACAAGATAGAGGCTATGGACAATCTCCGTGCCGCCCAGAGCCGGACATCAATCCCCATCACACCTCCGAGCCAGGCCGCGGAACGTCGTCCTGATGAGGAGCAGAGCCAGCGCCTCTGAGGGCCCTTGGCACCGCAATCGTTATCACGGAATCAGTGAGCGGGACCCGTGGGGTAGAGGTTACCCTGGGTCCCGCTCTTCGTCTGTCTGACGGCCGCAGCTTCGTGCCTCGGCCAGCCCGTCGGACCGTCTCAGGCCCTACTTCACCTCGCCCTTCGCCCGCCAGTTCGTGGCCTGCAGGTTCGCCTCTCGCATCTGGCGCACGAGCGGCCATTTCACCCGGTCCGCCTCGGTGATCACCCCGAAGGCGTAGTGCTCGCCGTAGACCAGTTGGTCACCTCGCCCGGGCCCGCGTCCCGTGAGTGGCTGATCACGGAACATGAACCAGATCATGCCGACGCAGTAGGGGTCCTGCGAGGCCGCCTGCATCCACCGCACATAGAGCTCCCCGGCTTCCTGCTCACTGCTGCTGTTGGCGCCGTACCGGCCGAAGCCCCGTGTCCCGTCATACCAGGGCGGCATGGAGAACTCGCCGCACAGGGTTGGCTTGCCCGTCTCCTTCTGGAGCCGCGTCAGGCGCTCATCCGCATACTCCCGGTTGTAGCGGTCGTAGCCGATGACATCGCAGTGCCGGGCCGCGATCCGCCAGTCCTCCTCGTTCTGCCACCACCCCGGAACGATCCAGAACCCCAGGTACAGGTGGTTCGGATCGATGCCCTTCACGGTCTCGTAGACGGTCTGGTAGTAGCGGTCCTCGTACAGGCAGCGCATCTGCTCCAGGTCTGCTGCCGGAAGCGTGGGTGTCGCCGCATAGAGCCCCTCTCGATCGCTTGCCGTGACCTTCCAGGCCGCTGCTGCCTTGGCCACATCGTCACCGTAGGTCTGCGCGACGACGTAGTCGATCAGGGCCCGCTTGGCAGGGGTTGTGGCCGCCTTGCCCATCACGGCCGTGATCTCGTCGGCGTTGATGATCTCGTCATACTCATTGCCCAGAGACCAGCCCAGGACCAGCGGGTCCCTCAACCGTGGGGTCATCTGGCGTTGCAGGTCCTGCCGCAGCGCCTGGCAGACCGCCGGGTCAAAGACATCCGGGTGCTTCACAAGCCTCGGGGTGCCCCAGCGGCCGAGCACCGGCGTGCTCACCACTCCAGCCGGGCTGCTCCACTTGCCGCCACCGAAGCCCCAGGCCTTCAGCCGCCGGACCGCGCGTTCCGTGGCCTTCTCCGACCAGCCTTCCGGCCCGTACTTGCGAATCAGGTTGCAGGTGTACAGGCAGGCATACTCAGTGCCGTCCTGCGTGCCCCAGTTGTCCTTGGTCCAAGCCGCCGACCAGGGCGCCTCGTGCGGAGGCAGCCATTCATACAGAAACTCCCGATCCGTCACCGGCGTCGTCTCCCAGCCCTGTGCAGGTGCGGCAGAGACGCCCGTGAAGAAGCACGGGTTGCCCTCCGGACTGATCAGCCACCACTTCCCCTCGCGCTGGAGGACCCGGAAGTACCCGGTTCCCTTGTCCGTCCAGCCGGCCTTCAGGTACCCGCCATACTGGTCGAAGTCCGGCGACGGCGGCATCTTCGCAAGCTCGGCGTCCTCGGCGGCGATGTCGGCCTGAAGCTGATCGTCGCTGGTGACCTTCTCGGCGAAGTCCGCATATCTGCATTGGCCATACTTGTCGAGGTAGGGTGCCCAGCGTCGGACGTCCTTGAGGGCAAAGCGCAGGCTCACGTCGATGATGAGAGTGTCGCCCTCGCTGATCGTCAGCTCCGACCGTTGCGGCCTACCGGGCTCAAGAAACATGAGCCCCAGGGCCCGGTCCGGTGCACCACCGAAGGAGAACTCCTTGCGCAGAACCTCACCACCGTCACGCTGGATCGTCGCCGTGACCTTGTTCACGCATCCCAGCCAGTCACCCGGCGCTAGGGCAAAGGAGGGGCGATCGTTCATCTCAAGCGGCCCCTTCGCGATCTTCCAGGCACCGGCGACCTCGGCTACCTGTTTCCCCTCCAGGTAGACCTGCGAGCTCTTAGGCCCGAGCACTGCGCGAACCTGGTAATCGCGGTCCGGCACGAAGCCCGGCACATGCGACGAGAAACGCCAGGTGCTGCCGTCGGCGACGCCCAGGATCACCGGCAGCTTCTCAAGCGTGCTGCCCTCAAGGTCCAGGTAGAATCCGACCTTGTCTCCCCAACTGTACTGCGCGGCCAGGTAGAGACGACAGTTCGACTGGGCGCTCGCGCATCCCGTCAGACTCGCCACTAACGCCAGGACGGCCAGAACACGCATACTTCGTCACCCCTCATTTCGTGCCGGGCGCCTCTTGCTGCCGGTCCGACCTCTCCGGCGTCCAGAGCCGAGGCACCCGCACGCGAAGTGCTGCTATCCTGGACGGACTTCCCCGGCACCGTCGCCCTGTCCTTCCTCCGCTCAGAACCGAGGCCTGGCACCGGAACTCTTGCTCCTCCCTGATCAGGTGGGGAAGGGGCATCTCGTCCACAGGAGGAACAAACTCCGACAGCAGCGCGCTTCTCCCGTTCACGTTCCGAACCCTTCTGGAGGTCGTTGTCGAATGAAGCACGCAGTCTGGGCGCTCTTCCTGGCCCTGGTCACCAGTTGCACCTACGCACAGACCGAGGGTGTTCCCTGGACCCAGGACGCCACCGGCTGGCATGCCTCGACGCCCGTCTACGAGGTTCAGGTCACCCCGGAGGGGAACTGGCGCAGCCTCAAGGTGCTGGGCGTCGAGTACCTCGTCGGGCCACCGAAGATGGCCGCAGCCGGGTACTTCTTCCAGGACAAGGTTCTCAAGCTCCCCGAGTTGCAGCAGGTCGCTCCGGAGTCCCTCCTTGCTCAGAGTGACGTCGCCCGCCTTCGATGTGATCTCGGCCGGGAAGCCATGACCTGGACGCTGACCAACCTCAGCGCCAGGCGCCTCCTGTACATCCTCGTTCTGGACCCGGCCGTGACGGCTGTTCGTGACAGCAAGGGCCGCTTCACCAAGCCTCCGGTCTCGAACCAGTGGGCCGAATCGACCTGGTTCCGTGACGGCACGCGTCTGCAGATCAGCGGCAGCACCAAGCTCTGGGGCTGGATCGAGACCCGGCAGGTGTGGGAGCTCGACCTCGACCCCGGACAGACCAAACAGGTGACCTTCCAGATGGCAAGAGCCACAGATGAAGAGGTAACTCAAGCTTCCAACGTCAAGCCACCGGAGCCTCCCGCCGAGCCCGTGGGACCCATGTGGGACCTCCAGCGCTTCTCCAGGGCCCCGCAAGTCTACCCGGCCGAGGGATTCACGCCGCAGCTCCCCGAGCCCGGCAACCTCAAGGGCATCTTCTACGAAGGCATGCCCTTCGAGGGCAAGCCGACACGGGTCTTCGCCTGGCTCGGCATCCCCAAGACCGAACCCGGACAGAAGGTGCCGGGCATGGTTCTCGTCCACGGTGGCGGCGGCACCGCCTTCGAAGGATGGGTGAAGCGCTGGATGGACCGGGGCTACGCCGCGATCGCCATGGATACCTGCGGCTGCGTCGCCGGAGGCACCCACAGCAACCGCCCCCGCCATGACAAGGGCGGTCCGGCAGGCTGGGGAGGCTTCGACCAGATCGACTGGCCCCGCGAGGACCAGTGGACCTTCCATGCCATCGCGGACGTGCTGCTCGCCAATTCGCTGCTGCGCTCGCTGCCGGAGGTCGATGCCGACCGCATCGGCGTCACGGGGATCTCCTGGGGCGGCTACCTCACCAGCCTCGTCTCCGGCGTCGACACCCGGTTCCGCTTCGCGGCCCCGGTGTATGGCTGCGGCTACTACCTGGAGACGACCTTCGGAGACCGCCTCCGTGGTCTCGGCGCCGATCGTGCCGATCGCTGGATGCGGTGGTGGGACCCGTCGGTGTACCTCAAGGACAGCACGGTGCCTATGCTGTGGGTGACCGGCAGCAACGACTTCGCCTACTGGTTCCCGGCACTCCAGAAGTCCTACCGTACAGGCCGTGGTTCGCGCACACTGTGCGTACGCCTGCGAATGCCTCATGGTCAGGAGTCCGGCGAGACGCCCGAGGAGATCCGCGTCTTCGCCGACAGCCTCCTGAAGGGCGTCGACCCGCTGCCGCGAGTCACCGGCCAGGGACGCGACGGCGATCAGGTCTGGGCCACCTTCGACAGCAAGCACCCGCTCGGCAGAGCAGAGCTGAACTACACGAAGGACTCCGGCAAGTGGCCGGACCGCCGGTGGGAGTCCGTGCCGGCCAGAGTGGAAGGCGACAAGGTCACCGCCTCGCTTCCCGAAGGCACGACCACCTACTACCTGAACCTCTTCGACGACCGTGGCTGTGTCGTGAGCACTGAGCACGAAGAGCTTGCGCCGCCGAAGCCCTGACGACCACCGCCAACCAAAGCGGCCCGGGCGTCGTCTCCCCTAAGGCGGGTGACAGACAGCCCGGGCCTCTGCGTTCTATCAGTTGGTCGGTGCGCTACTTGTTGCCGATGAACTGGCCCTGCGCCCAGTCCGCGTGGTCGCAGTCGATCCCATCGCCGCCGTCCGTGGCCACGAGAACCAGTTCATCCACGCCCTCCAGCGGCACGCTTACCTGCTTCGCCGCCTGCTTGCCCCGCATCAGCCCACTGTCCCACACCTTGGCACCGTCCGCGAAGACCTGGAAGACCACTGTCCCGGCGCCGTTCTTCTCGTCGTCAACGCCCACCAGCGCCTCGAAACGTTGGTAGCGGTTGTCGAGCCGGTAGCGGATCTCACTGTTTGCGTGGGTGCCGAGGCCGTGCTCGTAGACCTTCCCCGCGATGCTGATCGGGTTGCTCTCAGCGCTCTTGCCCATGGTGAGCCGACCCCAGTCCTGCGTGCTGCTCTGGGGCTTGAGGTCCTGCAGTCTGGCATCCTGGGCCGTCCCTCGCGGTGAGGGTTGAGCCATGAACTCCCCAGCCGACACCCGAGCCGACTCACCGGTCCAGCCCACCGCAGCGATCTCATAGCGGTAGGTCTGGCCCTTGCCCGGCACGATGTCCGTAAGTTGCTGCTCCGCAGTCCGTCCGAGCGCCTCGCCGTTGCGGTAGACCACATACGCAAAGGCGTTCTCGCCCTGCCAGGTCAGGTGTGCCTGCCGACCGGTGCCCTCGACCTTTGCAGTGCGGACCGTCGGCGCTGCCGCTGCGAGGTTCGTCCGGGCGAACTTGGCCGACCAGGCTGCTTCCTGGTTCTGATCGCGGTTCAGCGTCAGCACGGCTACCGATCCCTCCGTGCGCACTCCCTCTCCCTGTGCCGTCCATCCCGGGGGAAGGCTGAAGCGCACTTCGTAGGGGTCTCCACCGACCACCGTACTGCGACCCGACCAGGTCAGCACCGCCGGGTCCCACTGCGCCGCGAGCAGGTCATCGGCGCCCTGGGTCAGATGCCGCGAGGTCCCCACCAGTTGCGGGTGGTCGGCGAAGGGCCGCACGGAGATGACCTTGCACGAAGAGGGCGGCAGTGACATCGTCAGCGCCCTATCGAAGGGGCCGACCAGCCGCTTGTTCCACACGTCATAGGCCAGGTAACTCCCCGCAGGCAGCCCCAGATCCGACGGCCCAAAGCTGATCTGCGCAGTGGAGGTCTCGTTCCAGTTGAACAGGGCGACCACGTCCCAGTCCCCGACTCCGGGCTTGCTGATCCGCAGGTCAAAGACCCGTGGCCGACCCTTCAGCGGATACAGCTCCATCGGCCGGATATCCGCCACCGGGAAGATCCGCCGGTATAGCTCCACGTTCTGCTCCGGCAGGTCGTACATGCGGTCACTGGCCATCAGAAGCTGCCCGGTGATTCCCAGTAAGGTCGCCCACACCTGGGCCTGATCGAAGCTCAGCGAGCTCCCCGCGTTGCCTCGCGGACGCACGCAGACCACGTCCGGATCGGTCCAGAAAGCGATGTGGTTCCTGTACAGTTGCGACATGGTGGAGCTGATAGCCGGCTGCATTCCCGACCAGTTCGGGCCGACGTCTCCGCCGATGCGGATGCCCTCGCAGTACCCGCAACTGTCGTACTGCCCGCCGCAGTTGAGCAGGAATCGGTCGGGGCCCATCACCGACTTGATGGCGTCGAGGCCAGCGCGGTACGCTTGGTCGGGCTCCATCTTGGGGTTCACCAACTGCGCACGGCCACGATCAGGAGCGCTCCGTGAGCCGCCCTGCCCGTCGATCTTGACGTAGTCGTACCCCCAGTCATCACAGAGCATCGTGAACAGGTCATGGAACCACTTCTGCCCCGCGGGCCCGGTCGGGTCGACGATATAGCGTCCCGTCCACTCGATGGCTACGTTGCCCGTCTTCGGGTCCGGCGTCTCGGTAATGCTGGTACCGTCGGCCCTGCGGATGTAGCGTTCGGGGTTCGCGCGGAACCGCTGCTCGTCACTATCGGCGAAGGGGATCAGCCAGATGCCCGGGCGGAACCCTCGCGCCCGGATCTCACTCGCAAGCCACTTCATCCCGTGCGGGAACTTGGTCTTCTCGGTCACGTACCAGTCGCGGTTCTCACCGCTGCCGTGACCGACTCCCTGCCAGCCGTCGTCAATCTGGACGTACTCGCACCCGAACTGCTTCAGGTTCTTCGCGAGCCAGTCGGTGTTCTTGATCATCTCGTCTTCGGTGATGCCCTGCCAGTAGATGTACCAGGAGCACCAGCCTGCCGGAGCCCGCTTGAAGGTGCTCTTGTCGAGCGGGCGGTACCACTTCATGCCCGGCTTGCTCTTTATGTAATCCTTGACGACCCGCACGGTGAGAGGCCCCTGCGCCGACACCCGGAAGCCCTTGCCGGTGTCTGTCAGCGCCAGTTCCTTGCCCTCAAAGGTGAGGGCCTCGTCCCGCTCGGGACTGAACAGCGAGTCGCACCGCGAGCTGCTCACACGGCCGATGCTAAGCTGCACCACGTCCGGATTCGCACCGGGGGTCAGCCGACACAGGAAGGCATCCGGTGCAGCCAGGACGTCGGCCGTTACCTTTCCCGTGGCCGGGACGAGGAATCCGTCGGCAGTCGCCTGCACGGGCGGTCTCGCTCCGCCCTCGACACTCAGATTCGCTAAGGGAAGCACTCCTGTCGCCTCCGTCTGTGCCTGCCCTGCCGTCGCAACAAGGCAGGTTGCGATGAGACATGCGAGGACGTAGTACCCGAAGGTCCGACCCGCCGCCGACTGCCGCAGGCTCACCATGCTGATCTCCTCCAACATGCGCCATTTCGGGAATGGTATACTCTGAAGGTCTGGGCGCCATGGCGTCTCGATCTTGCGCCACTCTTCCAGCGGCACTTTTCGCCGGTCAGCACGACCTTCCTCTATCTCTCTTTGCTCTCTCGGAGGCGTCGGACGATGGCCCAGGGACCAGCCCGCTCACCGCAGCCCAACCGACCCAACGTGCTGATCCTGATGACCGACCAGCACCGGGCCGATCTGATGACCTGCGCCGGGAGCGATCTGGTGCCCACTCCCTCCATCGACCGGATCGCAGCCCGGGGTGTCAGGTTCACCCATGCCTACTGTCCCTATCCCGTCTGCGTAGCTTCCCGCATGTCGCTGCTCACCGGGCTCTACGTCCATACCCATGGCGCCATCAACAACGTCGACCGCCTGGACTGGCGCTTCCGAACGATGGCGCACCACTTCGCCGACCACGGGTACTTGACGGCGCTGCTGGGCAAGATGCACTTCAACGACGCCCACAAGCACGGGTTCGAGTACTACCTGTCGATCAACGACTGGCTGATGTACCTGGGGCCCAAGGCCCAGCATTACGCGAACGAGATCGCCAACCATCCTCTCAGCCCCAACTTCTTCGACACGGTCGACGATGACGGAGCCGGGCTGCCGGACGTCTCCGGGCTATGGCGCGGTCAGAGTCCCTGGGTCGGCAAGGTTGCTCGCCACGACTTCCGCAGCATGGCCTCGGAGCTGGAGGCCGAGGACCACCTCGATGCCTTCCTGGCTCGCGAGACGGTCGATTTCCTGCGTCGCCACCGTGACCAGCCCTTCCTGTGCGTAGCCAGCTTCATGAAGCCGCATACGCCGCTCTATGCGCCTCGTGAGTGGGCGGCCAGGTACCCCGTCGAGTCGATAGAGCTCCCGCCGGTCGGCGACCTCAGCAGCTACCCGCCTCACCTCCAGAACCGCATCCGCCACATGCAGTCCCTCGACCCGCTACTGCGCAAAGCCCATCGCGCCGGGTACCTTGCCAACCTGGCCTTCGTGGACAAGTGCCTTGGGCAAGTGTACGACGCGCTGGAGGAGCTGGGCCTCGTCGAGAACACCCTCGTGGTCTACACCTCCGATCACGGCGAGATGAACGGCGACCACGGCCTGTTCCAGAAGTTCTGCCTCTTTGAGCCTTCGGTGCAGGTGCCGTTGATCCTCAGTCAACCCGGTCGCCTCCCTCAGGGCGCAGTGTGCGATGCCCTCACAGAGTACTTCGGGCTGTATCCCACGTTGGCGGAATTGGTCGGCCTGGAGCCGCCCACACGGACAGCACAAGTCCCCTTTGAGGGTGCGCCAGACCAGCTTGAGGCCACCAGCTTCGCGCCCCTCACTCTCAACCCAACCCTTCCGGGTCCTGAGGCGGTCTTCAGCGAGTACAATCTGCGGAGTGCCCTCTGCTCCTACATGGTGCGGACCCGGCGGCACAAGTACCTCCACAACCAGGGCACGCTGGATGAGCTCTACGACCACGAGGCCGACCCCGGTGAGACGCGCAACCTGGCCGGCGACTCCTCCTACGCCTCTGTCGTCTCCGAGTTGCGCGACCGGCTCTTTGCCTGGTACGACCCGGCTTCCAGTCCCTACCGTCCGCCGCAGTAACCCGACGCTGCGCCCTGGGCAAAGGAAAGGGGCTTCCCACCTGAACACGGCGGGAAGCCCCTTCTGCTTTTCTTCTTCTCCGGAGACGTCGCGTCGAGTGTCTGCGTCTCCTGTAGTGCCGTCGGTTAGTTCTCCCGCAGCAGGTCGCCGTCGATCACGGCCACCGAGTTCGCCTGCGGGCCCTTGCGAACCATGAGCGCCCGAGCGTGGGCTCGGTTTGCGCCGATCTGCAGGTCAGCCGGCGCCGAGGCGATGGCGATCTCGTCCACCTGGCCGTCGGCGAAGGTCACGCGGATCTGCGAGGCCAGCGGATTGGTGCCTGCGACCGTTTCGACCTTCGGCAGTTGCTTCGCGTCACTGAAGGGCGACAGCACAGCGCACAGCGTCGCCGGGAGAGTGGCGTGGTTGATGTAGGCAGCCACCGGAGACGGCTCTGCGGTGGCGCCGCCGGTCGGATACCAGCCCTTCCGCATCTCAAGGGCCGCGTCGTCCGCAGCGAGCACCTGGATGTTCATGTCGGTCGGGAAGGCGCTCCGAACGGCCTTGCCCTCGGTCTTCACCTCGACCAGCGGGAAGTGGAACAGGCGGGTCAGTTCATGCTGGCCGGTGCCGAAGACGTTGTCCACGACGACCCAGTAGTCCGGCTTTACCCACAACACGCTGCGCTGGTGCGTCAGGCCACCACCGGTGATTCGCCCGGCAGCGAACTCGGCCTCACGCGTCAGCTCCCAGGAGAGCACCTCCGGGTCGGACTGCGGCTGCTCTGCGCCGTCGATCATCAGGACATTGTGCGCCACACTCTTGCGCAGGTAGCTGCCCGAGAGCGGCTGGTCGTAGCTGTACATGCCCGAGTCGATCAGCAGGCTGCGTCCGGCATAGCACAGCACCTGTAGGCGGTCCTGGTGGCTGTGCCCGCCCCCCCAGGGGGCGCAGTCGAAGAACAGCGCCCGATCCTTCGCCTCCCAGCCGGTCCGCATCACGCAGTACTTGGCTGACGGCATCATCGACGAAGTAAAGCTTGGCGGCGCCGACTTCATGTTGGCGTACCGCTCGGCCGCGTCCAGACCGAAGAGCCAGATCCACCTCGCATCGGGGTCCTTGAGGCCCAGGTAGCGCATGTCTGGGCGATTGTACAGCAGCGCACCGGTAGCCATGGACCCGGCGCAGCTGCCACCCGTTCCGGCGTCACCCAGAGGCGGGAACCAGCCGTGGCCCATGCTGATATCCATCAGGAACTCGTACATTTTCTCGTGACGGTCCATCAGCCCCGGAATCTCGTAGCCGTTGTTCTTGGCCACCGTGGCTACGCGCAGGAACTGCTCCATTACCCAGCCGTGGTAGCCGGGCGTAACCTCATGATGCGCGCCGTCCGGGTACACGTCCTGGTTCATGTGCTCGACCAAGTACTTGAAGGCCCGATCGCGCCAGCCGGCCGACTCCTTGAACTCCGGCAGCATGATCCCGATCTCCGCCAGCCCCGTGCACTCGACGACCTGCCAGTTCCCGTAGTTGAAGCGCGTCTCGGCTGAGTACAGGTATCGTCCGTGCTCCACGAGCGACTTCGTCATCTGGTACTTGGCCTCGGCATCGAAGGCCGGGGCGTCCATGAACAGCTCCATGAAGTCGAACCAGTTGTCGCCGCGAATCCCGGCCTCCAGCGTCCGCCACACACTGCCCCGGGTGCCACGTGAGTTCGTAACCCGCGCCGGAACCGGGTTCTTCGCCACCCAGTTCTCGAGCATGTAGGCGAAGTCCTCGGGGTAGGCCTTGTCGCCGGTCCCCCAGTAGGCGTATCCGAGGTTCCTCCAGTACTCGAAGCGGCTCAGCACATGGGTCCACTCCACCGGCCCCTGCAGCCACTCCACGTCCTTCTCAAGCTTCTTGCGCACTCCCAGCCAGTTGAAGTCGCGGGCCAGCACCTGGTCGGCAGAACCCTTGTACCGGGCGAAGCCGCCATACTGCTTGTCGTACACCTCGCAGATCCGCTGCTTGTCGCGGTGTGACCACAGCCAGCGCGGCGAAGTTCGATTGCTCAGGTGGTTCGCCCAGGCCTGCTTGGCGGCTTTCCAGTCCTTGGCCTCGACGGCCTTGCGCACCTCAGCCAACTCGGGGCGCTGCAGGTCCATCAGCGAGAAGAAGTCGGCCTCGTCGCCGACCGCCTTCACGCGACCCGGTGCATCGGGTGCTTCCACGATTGCCTCTCCTTCGGGCTCGGTCGTCAGCCGTATGTCGCCAATCAGGAAGACGCCCTTGTTCGGCTTGCCTTCGGCCGGCGTGAGCGAGAGGTTGAACTGCTCCACCCCCGCGGCGAGCATCGGGAGGTTCTCGAAGTCTGCCAGCGGCGTATAGAGCTGGCGCCAGCCGGTGAAGTTGAGGGCGATCGACCGGTAGGGCGCACTCGTGGACTGCTCGCCGAACTGGTTGGAGCCCTCCTGGGGCACGTTGCGAATCAGGATCGGCATCAGGATTGCTCCTGACCCGTCCCCCTTAATCCAGAAACTGAGATAGCGGTAGGGGCGCACGTCGATGCCCTTCTGCACGACTGCACGCACCCAATCGTAGCCGGGCGGTTTGGTGAGGTCATAGGTCATCTGCACGGCCTTGACCTGCTTGCCCTCCCGCTCGGTCTCAATCAGTTTGTGACCCGTGAGCTTCGAGCGCCAGGCGACGGCAGCATCCTCGGCTCCGGTCAGGACCACCGGCTTTGCCTCCTCTGCAAGACCCAGAGAGGTCCAGGTCAGCGCGAGGCAGGCCATGAAGAGCAACATCAGGCATCTTCCTTCCAGGGATAGACTGTCTGGACGTCATGTGTCTCTTCGCCCCGAAAACCACAAGGGCCTTCCCTCCTCGGAAGGGGAAGGACTGTCTGTCTCATGGGGCGAAAGGCCTGACGCCAGAGAACAGTGGAAGGTTCTCTGTGGTGTGCGCACGCGGGCGGAGAACCCTTCAGCCGCCCTGGACGAGTTGCGCAAGGTCGGCACCTATCCGTTGAGGTAGACTGCTGTTCCCGCCAACCAAGGACAGACCTCCGATAGTACCAGTATGAAAGGGGAATCGTTGTGCAGCGTACTTGCCCGTGGCTCCTGCTGGTCGTGTTGACGCTCCTGCTGACCTGTGGTATGGCCCAGGCCAACCTCTACCCCGACCCGAGCTTCGAAAGCAGTGGAAACTCGAGCGTGGCCCGCACGGGCCAGAAGTCGCTCTATCTGAAAGTGGAAGCCAAGAACCACTGGGCTTGCGTCGGCGGTGCCCTGACTGTCGAACCCTTCGCCAAGTACCGAGTCACCGAATGGGTGAAGGGCAACATCGGCAAGGGCGCCTTCTTCGCCCCCTACTGCTACCAGTGGAACAACTACGTGTGGCGGTTCTCAAACAGCAACACGATCAGGACCCTCAAGGACTGGACGCAGGTGAGCATGACCTTCATCTCACCGCATCCGACGATGAACCTGCATCCTCTGGCCTACATCGACGCAGAGAACTGCGAAGCCTGGGTGGACGACATCGTGGTCGAGAGGATCGCCGAACCTGCTCAGGCCATGGCCGAGCTGGCTGCCGAGAAGAACCCCGGTCCTGACACCATCGAGACCCTGGCTCGCTGGTACGTAGCCCAGGGCAACCTGGCCGAGGTCGATCGCCTGCTGAAGTCGGCGCCGGAGCGCCTTACCCGCGCCGATCTCGCTTGTCTCCTCGCACAAAAGACTCCCGACCTCACCCAGCGTCGTCCCTACGTCGTCACGATGGTGGCCTCCGCTGCTCTGGTCTACAACGACGGCAAGAAGCGCTTTGACGAGGTCACCGTCGGCTACACTCCGGCTCAGCGTCTCGACATCGCCACCGATGCGGTGCGGCTCAGCCCGCAGGACTCGGAAGTGATTCGCTGCTACCGGATGATCGCCGAGGCGAATAGCCCCACTGCTGATGCTCTCCTGACGAGCCATGAGGCCGTCGACGCCATCGGTGAGGGGCGCGAGGCGGTCAGGAAGCTCGCGAACATCGTGCCGGCCAATTCGGCTGCTGCGCGGGAGGTGGCCACTGCCATGGCCAGCCTGGACAAGAGCTATGCGGACGCTCAGAAGACCCTCGATGCCCTCGGCAGGTGCGTCGTGTCCATCGGTGGCAAGCCGCTTGCCCCGAGCACCCATGCCATCGTCATCCCCGACCGGGCGACCGCTCAGGAGTACCAGGCGGCCATGGACCTGCGACGCCACCTCGAGCTCATCACAGGTGCGGTCCTTCCCGTGTGGTACGAGCACAGCCTCGGGGACAGGACGCCCCTCCTCGTGGGGAACTGCAAGCTGACCAGGCAGTTGGCCCCGAGCGTCGACCTGCCGAGCCTTGGTCTCGAAGGCATCCACCTCAAGACCGTCGGACCGGCCCTGATCCTTGCCGGGAATCAGCGGGGCGTGCTGTACGCGGTCTACACCTTCCTTGAGGACTACCTGAACTGCCGCTGGTTCGCGCCGGGCTGCTCGAAGTGGCCGACCTCCGGCACCTTCGCCCTCTCCGGAATCGACAAACGCTTCATCCCGGCGCTGGAGTACCGAGGCACCGACTACCCCAGTTCACGAGACGCTGACTGGGCGGTCCGGAACAAGTACAACGGGCAGTCACACAACACCGGCTTCGAGCGCGGTGGCAACATCCGCTATCGCGGCTTCGTCCACACCTTCAAGTATCTGGTCCCGCCCGAGATCTACTACGCCGAGCACCCCGAGTACTACTCGGAGATCAAGGGCAAGCGGATCCCGCCGGACCGCACGCAGCTCTGCCTGACCAACCCCGACGTTCTGCGCATCGCCACTCAGACCGTCCGGCGCTGGATCGCCGAATCGCCCGACGCCTCGATCATCTCGGTCTCGCAAAACGACTGGCACAACTACTGCGAGTGCCCGAACTGCCGCAAGGTCGCTGAGGAAGAGGGCAGCGAGAGCGGTTCCCTGGTCCGCTTCGTCAACGCCATTGCCGACAACATCAAGGACGACTACCCCAACATCGCCATTGACACCCTGGCCTACCAGTACACCCGCAAGCCGCCGAAGATCACCCGGCCGCGTCCCAATGTGATCATCCGGCTGTGCAGCATCGAGTGCTGCTTCATCCACCCGCTGGAGAGCGATCCCTTCAACGCCTCCTTCGTCGACGACATCCGGGGCTGGAATCAGAAGTGCAACCGCCTGCACATCTGGGACTACGTGATCAACTACGCCCACTCGATCTGCCCCTTCCCGAACCTGTATGTCATCAAGCCCAACATCAACTTCTTCATCAACAACGGCGTCAAGGGCATCTACGAGGAAGCCTGCTACTACACCAAGGGCTCCGAGATGCAGGAGCTGCGCAGCTACCTGATGGCCAAGACGCTCTGGGATCCCTCCTACGACACCGACAAGGCTATCGATGAGTTCTGCGACGGCTTCTGGGGTCCCGCCGGTCGATATATCCGCCAGTACATCAACCTGGTCCATGAGCACGTCCAGAAGGACCCGAACCTGCACGTGCGCATCTACACTCACCCCAAGCAGTTCCTCACCCCTGAGCTCATCGGCCAGTGCCGCGTGCTGTTTGACAAGGCCGAGGCAGCGGTGAAGGACGACCCGACTCTCCTGCACCGCGTCCAGGTGGCGCGTCTGCCGATCATCTACACCGAGATCACCCTTGCGAGTGCCGGGGCCTTTGCCCAGAGTGGCGACCGGCTCGTGCAGCAGGGCGGAACCGATGTCACCGGTCTGGCCAAGCAGTTCGAGGAGATCGCCCGCGCGGAGGGTGTGACGCGGGTTCGTGAGGGTGGCACCGCCAACGACGTTGACGGCTGGCTCGCAACACTTCCGAAGCGCGCGGCCAACTACGAGATCAAGACCCTCCGCAACGACCTGCTGGAGGTCTCTGTGATCCCGGGGCTGGGCGGCCGCCTCTGGCGTGTTCGCTCCCTGCCGGGGAACCAGGACATGATCTACCTGGCGGGTTCGCCGAACGCCTACGACCCCACCACCGGCGGCTACGAGGAGTTCAGCGAGGGCGACTACCGCACTCCAGGCTGGAGTGAGCCATACAAGGTGATCGCCCAGAGCGCGAACAGCCTCACGCTGCAGGCAACCCTCTCCAACGGACTGCAGATCACCCGTCGCCTCGAGTTGGTGCCGGGCTCGGCCACGCTCAAGATCGCCTCGACCGTCACCAACACCACGAGCACCACGCGGAAGGCCGCTCTGCGCTGCCATCCGGAGTTCGCCGTGGGAACTACCGCCAAGACCAAAGTGCAGGTCGCCGTGGCCAACGGGACCATGCAGGACTACGACCTGGCCAATCCCGAGGACCCGAAGGCTGAGAAGGAACTGTGGTTCCGTGCGACCGACGTTCCCGCCGGAACCTGGCGCATCCTGGACCTCGACCGCGGCATGGTCATTACCGACCGCGTCAAGCCCGCGCAGGTGTCTCAGGCGCTGCTCAACTGGAACGGTGCGCAGTCACGGGTGAACCTCGAGCTCTTCGCGCCGTCCGTCAACCTCAACGCCGGGCAGTCCCAGACCCTGGAGCACGAGTACGAGTTCCAGCGCCTCAACAAGTAAGGCCACCAGACCGTCAGCCCACGCAACCACAGCGGGGCGCCCTTCCTTGGGCGCCCCGCTTTCCTAACTGGTGACTTGTACCCTCGCTCGTTCGCTACCGCGTCGCCTTCTCGTCCAGTATGATCGCCCCGGAGTTGATGCAGAAGCGCAGCCCCGTGGGTGGTGGCCCGTCGTCGAAGACATGACCCAGGTGCGCTCCACAGCGACCGCAGAGCACCTCGGTCCGCACCATCCCGTGACTGTGATCCGGCTGCCTGACAAGGGCGCTGTCCGCAGCAGGCTCCCAGAAGCTCGGCCAGCCACACCCGGCGTCGAACTTGGTGTCCGACCAAAACAGCGCGTTCCCGCAGGCGACGCACCGGTACAGTCCCGGCTTGCTGGTGCTCCAGTACCGGCCGCTGAAGGGCCGCTCGGTTCCCTTCTCCCGGGTGATGCGGTACTGCTCGGGCGTGAGAAGCCGGCGCCATTCCTCGTCGCTCTTGCTGACCTCGAAGCCCATCGGGGTCGTCCCTCCTTCGGCGACCTGTGTTAGGTCACCCAGCCTTCATGGGTTCGCAGATGGTCCCACAGCGACTTGCACCGGCGTGCTCCCGGAGGCCTCCTGTTTGCCCTCCGCGCTCATGACCCGGCAGATCAGCGTCCCCTGTCTAGGAGCTGTCGGCGTCCAGGGAACCGTGATGGTCTGCGATGCACCGGGGGCCAGCGCAGGCACCAACATCTCGCCGATCCAGCGGTTCGGATCGTAGTCCACGAGGCTGATCTCGACCGGGAGCTTCGTCGCCTTGCCATCACCGGTCACGATCTCCTCCGGCCGTGCCTGGCCGCCTCTAGTTGCGGTGAGCTGGAGGCGTGTCGGCTTGCGCGGGTCGATCTTCACCCACAGGTTCAGGCCGTCGCCGGTTCCGGCCTCTGCGAAGGTCTTCCAGTGGATGCGCCCGTTGCCCAGATCCTCGACGAGGTCGTCGCTCTCCAGATGAAACCCGGTCATGTAGTAGGCGCGGGCGTCCAGCACTCGCACTTCGCCCTCGCAGTCGCGGGCATCCTCTCCGCCGCCCCAGCGCACAAACACGTTCACCGTCTCGTCGTCCACCTTCCAGCGCCAGACCTGCAGGCCTGGTCGCGCCAGCAGCCCACCGATCCCCGAGGGCAGCGGCGGCTTCTCGCGGACAGTAACCCTCGCCGCCGGACCATCAAGCAGCACCTCCGCGGTGGCGGCTTCGGAGCGCACCTGTCCCGTGTTGGTCACTGTGGCCTGTATCGTGCTGCGGGTTCCGGCCACAGGCCCCGGCGTGCCGGGCATCACCTTGCTGACCTCCAGGTGGGGGAGAGGGCCGGTGTTGTGCACGAACACCGGCGACGACCATGCCAGTTGCCCATCGGTCTGGCGCGCCCGCACATAGAAGTAGCTCTCCGGACGGTCCAGCGCCGCAGGGACGAAGCTGAACTCGCAGTCGCGTCCGGTCGGGGTCTCGCTGCGGCACACCTTCCCGTCCCGCACCACTTCGACTGCCTCCAGCTTCGCCGTCCCATGCACCTCAATCGATAGCCGCGGTGGCTCCGCTGTGTCGAGGAGGCTACCCATCGGCTGATCGTTGGCGGTGAAGTCCATCACGATGTGGGCGCCGGTGGTTCCGTAGCAGCGTCGCGCCCGGAGCGCCTCGAAAAAGCCCTCGCGGTCGAAGGTCTTGGCATACACCGCTGCGAGGAAGCCCGCCTTGCCCGCATGGCCGGAGTGGTCGTCACTGGAGCACATGAACCCCAGACGCAGACCTCGATCTAGCGCATCCTGAGCGAACCCGCCCGGCAGCGAGGGCCCCATCGGCTTGTTGCCGCCATAGGGCCGAGGACCGCCCAAAACCTCCCCCGCGCCATGCTGTGAGCACATCTCCACCACAGGGATCAGCGTCGGGTCGATGCGCGTCCAGTCCGTCCCCCGCAGACCGATCGGATAGGCCGGATGGTGAGGGATGACGATGCAGTTCACGCCCTCCAGCATCTTGTACAGGTCCTCCGCTTCACCGCTTCGGGGTGCCCGGATCGGCTCGTCGTCTCGCAGGTAGTAGACGTTCTTGTCGCCGTGCTCCATGTTCGACAGTTCGTAGCCCAGGATCGAGACGAATCTGCCGGGCTCATTGTAGGTCTTGGCGGCTTGCTGAATCTGCGCCCATTCCTTCGGCGGGAAGTTGGGACCGGCGTGGTCGGCACAGGCGCAGAACTCGAGACCCGAGACATCCCGCGCGTACTCATACAGGCCCGTCACCGTTCCCGACCCATCGGCGGAGTGCTCGGTGTGGCAGTGCAGGTCGCCCCACAGCAGCCGGTACGGCGGCTCCTCGGCCAGCACCTCGACCGGGTTGGACTCGCCTGCCGGGAAGGTGCGGAGGAAGGGCTCCTCCGGCCCGACTCGGATCATGCAGACCTCATAGCTCGCTGCAACCTCGAACTGCCCCGGCTGCGGCGCCACGTACAGCCCCAGCGTCAGCATGTACTCGCCTGCAGGCACCTCGGCAGGGAACCCGCAGGTGTGCTCGTCGGTGATCTCCGTACCGGGCGTCCAGGCCTTCGTCGCGACGGCAGGCTCGTGATCCCAGTTCACGACGGCCTTGCCGGCCGCAGGTCGCCGCTCCAGATGGCAGGACATGCGGTAGTTGCGATTCGCCGCTGCCTCACCGGTACTACGCCAGGTGCTGAGGAGACGAATTGAGCTGCCGGGACGCACCGCGACCGCATCAATCTGCACCCTCACAAGCTCCGGTCGGAAACCAGGGTCGGCCTCGCTCGGAGTCACCTTGCCCGAGACAAGCTCCTTGAGTGTAGTCGGCTCCGCGGAGCCCTCGGACAGCAGCGGCTGCACCGAGACCCGCTGGATACCCGGCTTGCTGAACACCACTTCAACGGGAAGCGCCCCTCGTTGCCCCTCGGCGAAACGGGCGAGGACCGGTGCCGCCAGACCCGGCCCCGTCAGTCTCACCGGCGGAAGATTCTGGCTCGCCAGTTGGTTCCGAGCGTCGCTGGCCTCCACAATGACGCGCACGGGGCGTCCCACAACGGCCTGACTTGGGGCATTGACGGTCAGCCGTGACGCAACGCCACCAACCAGAGTCAGACGAGGGTACTCGGCCAGCGGTGCAAAGGTGCTGTCACCGTCGGAATCCGAGGACATCCTGACCGGCAGCCCCTCACCCTCAGCGCCCCGAATCTGACCGCCGGGGCCGCCGCCGGACTTGTCGCCATAGGTGATGACCAGGGCCGCCTGCGGGGACAGGCCAGGTGC
>JBDKVB010000177.1 GCA_039679385.1 Armatimonadia bacterium
CGAGGCGGCAGTACAGGAGGCCGAGGCCGGCTACTCCGCAGCGCTACGCCGATGGAACACCATCGACCCCGACCAGGCCGCCGAGATGGCCTCCTCTCGTGCCAAAGTGGATCAGGCGAGGAACTCCCTGGCGAACGCACGCGCCAACTCCGTGCAGCAGCAAGTTCGTCAGGCCGACGTCGTGAACCAGCGCGCATCGGTGACGAAGGCCAACGCAGAGGTCTCACAGACGAAGACCAGCCTGGGCTACACCGTGATCACCGCGCCGCGAGACGGCGTGATCCTGCAGAAGGACGTCGAGGAAGGCACCATCGTCAACTCCGGTCGGTCGGGCGTCGCCGCGGGCGTGTCGATTGTGGAATTGGGCGACCTGAGCACGATGTACGTGGACGTGAACGTTGACGAGACCGACCTCGCCGACATCAAGGCCGGACAGCAGGTCGAGATCAGCGTGGAGTCGCTGCAGGGCAAGAGGGTGACCGGCTCGGTCACCCGCGTGGACCCGCAGGCCACGACCGCGAGCAACATCACCACCGTGAAGGTCGAGATCGAGGTTCTGGACCACGACACACGGCTGATGCCGGGCTTGAGTGCAGAGTGCACCTTCCTGGTGGGAGAGCGCGACAACGTGCTGACGCTACCTGCGCAGGCCGTGCGCGAGAGAGACGGCAAGCACACGGTGACGATGCTCGCCCAGGGGAAGCCTGGTCAAGGCCAGCCAGGAGCACCCCAGACGACGACCCTTCCAGTCGAAGTCGGCCTGACCAGCGATGAAACGGTGGAGATCGTGTCGGGACTGCAAGAGGGCGACAAGGTGGTCCTGCCCGAGTTGGGTACCAGCTCCCAGGAAGACGGACCGCGTGGTGGACCGCCCGGTGGCGGGAACGACTTCATCAACAAGAAGCAATAGCTCAGAGACTGTGAGTTTGTCCTGCGATCCAGCGAAGGAGATGCCGACGTGTCCATCTGGGAGGCCATGCAGCTCTGCCTCGAAGCCATCCTGGCGAACCGCTTGCGGTCTGCGCTGACCATGCTGGGGATCATCTTCGGCGTGGGTGCGGTGATCGGGGCGGTATCCCTCACCGCAGGCGCCAAAGCCGCAACTCTGGCGCGGTTCGAGGCGATGGGGACGAACTCCCTCCAGATCATGCCGGGGCAGGGACGTGGCCCGATCGGCGGAGGTATGGGGTCGGCGCAGACCCTCACGCTCTCTGATGCCGAGGCAATCGGTAAGCAGTGCCGAGGCATCAGCGCGCTCGCTCCCCAGGTCAGCACTCACGCCCAGGTGAAGGCGGGCAGCAACAACACGAGCACCTCGATCTTTGGGACGACCGTCAACTACACCGAGGTCGGCAAGCTCACCCTCGCTCAGGGCCGCTTCTTCACCGAAGACGAGGCGAAACACCGGCGCAAGGTGGCGGTGCTGGGTTCGACGGTAGTGACGAACCTCTATGGCAAGGGCGAGGAGGTGACCGGTGAGAAGATCAAGGTGTCTGGCGCCACCTTCACCATCATCGGGGTCTGCGCCACCAAGGGCTCTTCCGGCCCCAACGACCCCGATGACATGATCTACGTCCCGATCGACACCGCCATCGCCCGCCTGACCGGAGGCATGGGTGGCGCAAACACCAGGGACTCGGTCAACGGGATCACGGTGCTGGCAGCGGACATGAAGAACGCTGAGAAGGTCAAGGCTGAGGTCCGAGCCGTGCTGCGCAAGAGACACAAGCTCGCAGACGCAGAGGATGACGACTTCCGCATCTTCGCAGCGGCCGAGCTTGTCCAGGGCGCAGAGGCTTCCAACCAGATTCTCACGCTCCTGTTCAGCTCCATCGCCATCGTGTCGCTGCTGGTGGGCGGCATCGGCATCATGAACATCATGCTGGTGTCGGTCACCGAGCGGACCCGTGAGATCGGCCTGCGCAAGGCCCTGGGCGCAACGCCCCACGACATCCTGCTGCAGTTCCTGATCGAGTCGCTCACCCTGAGTCTCGCCGGCGGGCTCATCGGCGTCATCTTCGGCATCAGCACCTCTTTCATCGTCCGGCTGTTCGGACTGAACAGCGCGGTGTCGGTGCCCTGGGTGGTGCTGTCCTTCTGCTTCGCGGCCGCGGTCGGCATAGTCTTCGGTATCCTGCCGGCTCGCAAGGCCGCCGACCTGGATCCCGTGGTGGCACTTCGATATGAGTAGGTCAGTGCCCCGCAGCTCTTCCGAGTGCGCGGGGCACCGGAGGCGTAGTGATGATTCGGACGACTGACTTGTGCAAATCTTACCGCATGGGCGATGTGGTCGTGGAGGCCCTGCGGGGTGTCTCAATCCACATCGAGAAGGGTGAGTTCGTGGCTGTCATGGGACCTTCGGGCTCCGGCAAGTCCACCTTCATGCACCTGGTCGGCTGCCTCGACCGTCCGACCAGCGGCTCCTGCATCATCGCAGGAGTGGACGTGTCGAACATGGATCAGGCCGAACTGGCCCACGTACGCAACACCCGGCTTGGCTTCATCTTCCAGTCCTACAACCTGCTGGGCAGTGCAACGGCGCTGCGAAACGTGGAGCTGCCCTTGATGTACAGCCCCCAGAAGCCGCCGCGAGAGGAGCGACGCGAGCGTGCCCTCCGAGCGTTGAAGGCCGTCGGGCTGGGCGACCGTGTCAACCACAGACCCCACGAGCTCTCCGGTGGCCAGCAGCAACGCGTGGCCATTGCCCGCGCCCTGGTCAACGATCCGGAGGTCATCCTCGGCGACGAGCCCACGGGGAACCTCTCCACCGCCCAGAGCGAGGAGATCATGGCGATCCTACAGACCCTCCACCGCGAGGGGCACACGGTGGTGATCGTCACCCACGAGCCGGAAATCGGCCGGCACGCCCAGCGCATCATCTACTTCCGCGACGGACTCGTGGAAAACGAGACACGGGTAGCTGAGCCGATTATCGCACGCCCGACCTCCGAACAACTCGCGGCGATCGAGTACAGTAGCAGTTAGCCGGCCCGTCCTCTGCGGCGTCCTCCCGAGGTCGACTTCACGCCGGCCCAAAGGAGTGTATAATAGGGTGACGCGTTATCACCCCGACTTGTGAGTGTGCGCACGACCATGGCCCGTCCTCCGAGCGCAGTCGTATCCATCGCGCTACTGTCCCTGTCGCTGGCGCTGGGGCATCTCGCCCCCCTTTCGGCCTGCGATATCCCCGTCTATGAATATGCCCTGCTGAACTGGTCGCGCCAGGACTACACCCTCTGCTACCTCCATGACGGAGCGGAGGCCCCGGCAGATGCCGAGGCGAACAAGCTACTGAGGAAGGTCGCCGCCGGGAAAGAGGGGCACGCCAACCTTCGCTTCGTCTCCCTCAAGGCCACGCAGGACCCGGAGGGGCTCAGCCCCGAGGACCGGTACGTCCTGAAAACCACCAGCGAGCTCTCCCGGCCCCGACACCTCCTTCTCTCGCCCAAGGGACGCACCGTCTTCAGCGGACGCATGACCGTCGCCGACGTCCGCGACCTTCTGGCTTCTGCTCAGACAGCCAGCCTTGCCGGTATGCTCTTGCGCGGGACGCACGGTGTCCTGGTGGTCATGACGGACCGCAACGAGGCCCAGAACGCAGCCGCACTGAAGGCAGCCCAGAACGCGGTTCATGCCGCGGAGGGTACGGGCGTCTCCGTGGGCCTGCTTGAGGTCTCCCGGCAGGACCCGAAGGAGCGGTGGTTGGTCCGGCAGTTGCTGCAGGTCGAGACAGACCTGGCGAACCTCGACGGGCCGATGGTCTTCGGCGCCTACGGACGCTGTCACCTTACGGAGGCCTATCTGGGCAAGGGCATCACCGCGACTAACCTCCAGGGACTCGTCGCCTTCATGAAGGGCCCGTGCACCTGTGACATCAAGGCCGCGAACCTGGGCGTCGATCTGGTCACGAACTACGACTGGGAATCGTCTTTGCCCGCGACGGGAACTCCTCTCAACCTCACGGAGCCGGGCGGCTACGTGACCTTCGGCGAGTAGGTCGGCCAGCTGGCAGGGCTGCCACGCCAACCCTACAGTCAGACAGGACGGTTCGCCATGCGACTGACCCTTCGCATCGTCTCAGCGCTCCTACTCCTTGCCGCTATCCCCACCTTCGCAGCGGACTGGCCCCTGTGGCGCTGCGATGCTCGGCACAGCGCCGCCACCTCACAAGACCTTGGCGGCGACCTGCACCTGCAGTGGACGCTGCAGTTGCCGCCACTCAAGCCGGCGTGGCCTGATGAGCCGCGCATGCGCTTCGACGTGGCCTACGAGCCCATCGTCGCCGGGCAGACGCTCTTCGTGGCTTCGCCGCGGGAGGACGCGCTCCTGGCCCTGGACACCCGTACCGCTCGACTTCGGTGGCGGTTTCTGGCCGATGGGCCGATCCGCCTCGCACCAGCGGTCTCAAACGGGCGGGTCTACTTCGGCTCCGACGACGGTAACCTCTACTGTCTGAACGCGGCGGACGGCGCGCTTGTGTGGAAGTTCCGCGCTGCCTCCGAGGAGCGGCTCGTCCTGGGCAATGAGCGGATCATCTCCACCTGGCCGGTGCGTGGGGCTCCTGTGGTGGACAAGGGGCGGGTCTACTTCGCCGCCGGAATCTGGCCCTTCATGGGCGTCTTTCTGTACTGCCTCGATGCAACCACAGGCTCAGTGATCTGGCGCAAGGACGACACCGGCGCGGTCTACTTCAACCAGCCGCACAACAGTCCCGCCTTCTCCGGCGTCGCCCCGCAGGGCTATCTGACTGCGACAGACAAGGTCCTGCTCATCCCCGGCGGACGGAGCACCCCTGCGGGTGTCAACCCGGACACCGGCGAGCTGCTCTTCTTCAAGCTCGCCGAGAATCACAAGATCGGCGACTCCAAGGTCGCGGCGAACGGCACCTGGTTCCTCAACTGCGGCAATCTCTACCAACTCACGACCGGCACACTCCTGGGTGGGGTCTCCTCTCGCCCTGTTACCGACCCTTACGTGCCCTTCGTCAGCAATCCCACCCTTCGCATCAACCCGGATAGCAGCGCCTCAGTCGTCACCGATGACCTTCTCTGCGGCATCGACAAGGGCGAGGTGGTTGTGCGCAGCACGGCGCAGGCGAAGATGGAGGAGTCCACGGACAGCAAGGGCGCCAAGTCCACTAACCTTGTGGTGCCGGTCAGCACCACCACGGGCATAGAGGCCGACCGCGTCTGGGTGAGTGCTGCCGGCAAGCTTGTCGCCTCCGCGGGCAACCGTCTTCTGCTGATCGCTCCGGGCGATGCAGCGACTGAATCGAGGACCCTTTGGCAAGCGGAGGTCCCGGGCACAATTGAGTCCGTGATCGCCGCCGACGGACGGCTCTTCGTATCGACGCTGGAGGGCGAGATCCACTGCTTCGGACAGGACGCAGTGCAGGCACAGACCGTCAAGCTGCGACGCGACTCCGCTCCGCGCCCGGGGGCCGCCGGTTCTGCCCTTGCCCGGAGGATCCTCCGGGCCACCGGCGCGAAGGAGGGCTACTGCCTCGTCCTCGGGGCGAAGGACGCCGACCTTCTCGCCGCCCTGGCCAGGGACACCCAGTTGCGCGTCGTTGCGCTCGCTCCCGACCGCAAGACAGCGGAAGTGCTCCGCGACGCGCTCTGGGATACAGGGCTCTACGGACCGCAGGTGGCTGTCCTTCCCGGCAACCTCGGTCAGCTGCGCCTTCCTCCCTACTTCGCAAACCTCGTCGTGGCCGCGGAGGACTCGAACACAGCCCTGGCGGCGGATCCGTCCCTTCTGCAACTGGCCTTCGCCTCGGTGCGGCCCTACGGCGGTGCGATGGTCCTTGGCCTGGATGCCGCCCGCTATGCCGCTCTCAGGGGTCTCCTCGGCACTGCCGGATTCGAGGGTGCTGAGGCTGAGCAATCAGAAGACTTGGTGGTGGTGCGCAAGCCGGGAGCCTTGCCCGGCAGCGCCAACTGGACCCATCAGTACGGCAATCCGGCGAACACGGTGTCCTCGCGAGACAGCACGGTAGAAGCTCCCCTTGGCCTGCTGTGGTTTGGCGGCCCGAGTAACCTGGACGTCCTGCCGCGGCACGGCCACGGTCCTCCGGAGCAGGTGGTGGATGGTCGGCTGTTCATCGAGGGCCCCGACTCCCTGCGCGCCAATGACGTCTACACCGGCCGCCAGCTATGGAAGGTCTCCTTGCCCGAGCTTGGGGAGTACTACAACCGCACCTATCACCAGCCGGGGGCCAATGCCCTGGGCACCAACTTCGTGGCGACGCCGGAGACCGTTTACGTCGTCCACGAGAACCGCTGCCTCAAGCTCGACCCGGCCACCGGTGAGCGGCAGGGGGAGATCGTGCTTCCGACCGAGGGCGATACTCCCGACAAGACCACCGGCTGGGGGTACATCGCCGTGCAGGGTGATGTGATCGTCGCGGGTGCCTCGCCGATGTTCTGGGGCGGCAAGGGCAAGCCCGGGGATAGCGACAACTGGGATGCCACGTCCAGCCGTCGCATCATCGTCCTCGACCGTGCCTCGGGTAAGCCGCTGTGGCAGGTGGAGGCCAAGTGCGCCTTCCGCCACAACGCTATCTGCGTGAGCCCGAACCTGCTCTTCTGCATCGACCGCTTGCCTGATCCCATCCTCCAGACCATGCAGCGACGAGGCGAGGAGCCGGTATCCAAGCCTTCCTTGCTTGCCCTGGACCTGCATACCGGACGCCTGGTCTGGCGAGCCGATGCGGACGTCTTCGGCACCTGGCTGAGCTACTCCGTGGAACGAGATATCCTGTTGCAGTCAGGCCGCCCCTCGCGGGACATGCTCACCGACGAACCGGGCGATCGCATGGTCGCCTTCCGCGGGACCACCGGCGAAGTGCTCTGGGAGATGAAGGAGAAGTACTACGGCCCGCCGATTATCCTGGGCGACCGTATCCTCACGCAGACGATCTCGCTGGGGCAGCCCGGTCGTGCTCTGTCCCTGCTGACCGGGAAGCCGCTGCTGCGCACCAACCCGATCACCGGCGAGCAGACTCCCTGGCAGTATGGCCGCAACTACGGCTGCAACACGGTTATTGCCAGCGAGAACCTGATCACCTTCCGCTCGGCAGCGGCAGGCTTCTTCGACCTCCGCACGGATGGCGGCACGGGCAACCTCGGCGGCTTCAAGTCGGGCTGCACCTCCAACCTCATCGTCGCGAACGGCGTCCTCAACGCGCCGGACTACACCCGCACCTGTACCTGCAGCTACCAGAACCAGACCTCCCTGGCCTTCGTGCATGATCCGTCGGTCGAGGCCTGGTCCTTCAACCTCATGGATCTTGGCGACGCTCCGATCAAGCGGGTGGGCCTGAACTTCGGTGCACCGGGAGACCGGCTGGCCCCTGATGGTGCCCTCTGGCTGGACTGCCCCAGTGTGGGCGGTCCGTCGCCGAAGGTCGAGGTCACCTTGACGCCGGCGACGCCGGCGCAGTTCCGGCACCACGCCTCCTGGGTCAAGGCCGGTGACCTGCCCTGGGTCGCTGCTTCCGGTCTGCTGGGAGTGGAGAAGGTCAGTGTACGTCTTGCCCCGGCTGGCTCACCCGTGCGTTCCTTCACACTCCGGCTGCACTTCGTGGAGCCGGAGGAGGCGGCCGCCGGTCAACGTCTCTTCGACGTCGCAGTGCAGGGCCAGCCGGTCTGCCGTCGTCTGGACATCGCCGCAGAGGCCAGCGGCAGTGCGCGATCGCTGGTCAAGGAAGTACGCGGCGTCAAGGCCTCGGAGACGCTTGAGGTGGCCCTGACGGCCTGCCCGGACTCTCACCTGAGCCAGACCGTCCTCTGCGGCCTGGAGATCGTCGAGGAATAGCAGTCCCCATCGAAAGCCCCTCCGTCGTGGATCGTGCTGTCACCCCGACAAGGGACGCGCTGGTGGGAGGGCGAACCCTCGGGTCACCATAGGTGCGCAGCCTTGACGCGCGGAGGGCTCCGATGGACGTGCTGATCTACTTCGACACCGAGGACTTCTTCTCTGCCCCGGACTCACCGGTGCATCAGCTTCCCGGCCAACTCGCCGAGATCATGACGCGGCACGGACTCCCCGGCTGCTTCCACCTCCACGGCGAGAAGGCGCGGTTCATGGAGCGCCACGGTCAGACCGAAGTCATCGAGGCTATCAAACGTCATGACGTGAGTCTGCATTACGACCGTGGCTCGATACATCCCACGACGGCTGAGGAAGTGTCCCAACTCGACTGGTGCGGCGGCGTCGAGCGAGTGCTGTTCCGCGAGCTTCCGGGCTTCCAGGCACTGGAGAGGATCTTCGGCAAGTGCAGCGGGCTGACGCAGCACGGAGGGACCTTCGCCGCCCAGATCGTCTATGCTGCGGGCAAGCTCGGGAAGCCCTTCTTCTACTCGCCCTTCCGGCTGCCGGGCCGCAACCTCGTCTGGTACTGCAACAACCTGCTTATCGGCGGCTACCAGGCGGACTTCTACTTCGACCAGTTCTACCGCGACACTCCTGCCTTCGAGGAGCGGCTGGCGCGTGTGGATGGCTACCTCTCCGACCGGGCCCGCGAGTACGACTTCACCGCCATGTTCGGCTGCCACCCGGTCATCACGATGATGCAGGAGTTCCCCGATGCCATGAACTTCAGGAACGGAGCCACTCCCCCACCGGACCAATGGCTGGCGCCGGTCATGGTCCCGGGAGTGTCAATCCCCCTGATCCTGGAGAACTTCGAGCGCCTGGTGGTCAAGCTCGTGGGCCAGCCGAAGGTACATTGGACCGACGTGCAGGGCCTGCGGAGCCTCTACGGCCTCCGACCGGTGCGTGTCAGCGATGCCGTCGTCCTGAAGGGGGCCGAGGCGGTTGTGGACAACGCTGGTCCGACCTTCACCAAGGAGCTCTCCGCAGCGGAGCTGCTTTACCTGCTGGCCCGGCGAGCGCTGCGGCGTGCCGATTGGTACGAAACGCCGCAGGTGATCGGGCCAGTCGCCGCACCGCCCGAGACCAGACCCGAGCCACCCGGTAGGATGTCAGCAGAGGCCCTGGCCAGCGGCATCGTCCGCGCTTGCCAGTCGACGGGGGCGCTGCCGGAGGCTCTTGCGGACGACGGGCACTGGACGTCACCCGAGGCGGCGCTCCTCAGTCTGGCCTGCCATGCTCTGGGGCGTCCGCTGCCGCCCGAAGGCTCCCGCCGGTTGTCACTGGAGGCCATCCCGGGGGTGCCCGAAGCGCTGGAGAACGTCCGTGGATACAAGGACTGGCGGGTGCACGGACCGGGCTATCACCAGCCCGGTATCCTGGCGCCCTTCTTGCGACAGTGCTGGACACTGAAGCCGGCGGTGCGCGATGGGAAGTACGGTGAGGGAGTGGAGACGGGGGACTACCTGAATCCCATGTTTGACCGGCGCTGATGAGGGGCCTGGCGCCCTGCCTTGTTCTGCGACCACACAGTTCTCAGTCGGGAGGACCCCATGCCTGCTCTACGAGCCGCTGCCGCCGCCGTCTCACTCACCGACGACGCCCATCCCGACACTGAGCCGGTCTTCGTCCGCGGCCATGAGGGCCAGTTCCGTGCGACCGCGCTTGTGATCGAGGCCGAGACCCGCCTCTGCCTGATATCGATCGATGCCCTCGTTCCTCCCCTGAACATGATCCAGGCTGCAACCCGCCGCATCGCCGAAAGCACCACCATCCCGGCTGAGAACGTGCTCCTGTGCGCGACGCATACCCACAGCGGACCGACCACCCACGACTCCTTCGGTGCCACGCCGAATCCTGAGTACAAGCGTCGCATGGAGGAGGGCGCCGTCCAGGCGGTTCAGCAAGCGTGCGCTGCTCTCGATGACCCTGATCGACCGGCGAGCGAGACGCAGGTTGACCTGCTTCTGGGGCTGAGGCAGGAGGCTACGATCGGCCGCAACAGTCGGCTGCTGCTCAAGGATGGCCAGATCGGGTGGTACAACTACGAGGAGGAGGACGTCCTCCGGCCCACCGGCCCCTACGACCCCGACGTTCCTGTCCTTGCCTTCCGGCGAGCAGAGGGCAGCCTGGCCGGTGTGCTCTTCAACCACACGGTACACAACATCGGCGCCGTCACCCCGGGCGTCATGTCACCGGCCTTCTCCGGCCTGGCGCGCCAGGAGATCGAGGAGCGGCGCCACACCCTTGCGCTCTTCCTGCCCGGCGCCTTCGGCTCAACGCACAACGCCACCTACAACGGCAGTGGCCTTGCGCCGAGCGAACTGGTCTATCGCCTCACGACGGCCATCGAGGAAGGGCTGCAGAGCGCAAGGCCCTGTCTCTCGAGTCCCGTGCAGGTGCTTCGCCGCCCCTTCCTCTACCGCCAGCGCGAGTTCGACGAGGCCCAGGCGGCCGAAGACGTGCGACGCTATGCCGACCGCTACTTCGGCGAGCAGTCCGAGGGGCAGCAACGTGTCTTCGCCAGGATGCGCGCCGAGATGGCCGCTACCCAGCGGGAGGAACGCCAGACGACGCTGACCGTGATCCGCCTCGGCGAGGTCGCGCTGGTCGGCATCCCCGGCGGGATGTATGCACGCCTCGGTCTGGACCTGCGCCGCCGCTCTCCCTTCCGCCACACCTTCCTGATCGGCCTGGCGAACGAGGAGATTGGATACCTCCCTGACCGTCAGGCATACAGGGATGGCGGCTATCAGACCTGGGTGGGGCAGCACTGCGCGGTCGCGCCCGGAACCGGCGAGGCAATGGTGGAGCAGGCGCTGGCGATGCTCCAGGAGCTACATGACCGGCCCCGCCCCTAGGCTGCATCACTGTCACACAGGATGGCAGAGGCGGCCGGAGGCTATGCCCGGGGTGCTCTTCCGTCAGGGGCGCAGCACCCCTCCGGTCGGGCTCGTGGCCTACTGCCCCTTCCAGACCTCCGCCGGTACCTTCCGCATCTCTGCCGCGCTGTACTGGTCGGTGCCGAACCGTGGGGTGCCGCGCCAGTACCTGACAACGCTCTCCTCACCCAGGCTGCACCCGAGCGACCACACGGGAAAGCTGTTGTTGTCCATGTCATGCACGGCCTGAAGCTGGTAGGCTCCCTGCCCATCGACCGTCACGTTGAGCAGGTCCGAGTAGGGCCTCCAGACTCGTGCAAACAGCCGGTATGTGCCGTCCGCCGGCACCTCGAAGGTGCGCTCGAGCACACTCCCGTCCTCACCCTTCGTCGCTCGCAGACAGACGCCACCACTCGCAAAGGCGTCCTTCACCACCACGTAGTCCGCCGGGATTGGTCCGGCCTCTGCCTCGATCATGACCGCGTCAGCCGTCGGCTGATCCTCCAGCCACGGGAAGAACTCGCCAGCCTTCGCCACACACAGCTTGTCCAGGAAGACCCGGTCGTACCGTGGCCTGACCCCGAGTATGTGCCTGCCGGCCTTCAGGTCCAGGTCAACCTGCGTCAGGGTCCAGCGCCAGTGGCTCTCCAGCGATACTACCAGCGTGTACAGGCCGGTCTGCCCATCTGCCGCCACCGGGAAGACGAACTTGTTCAGCCCGCGTGCGTCCAGCTCGCGCTCGAACACCTTCTTGCCGTCCGGAGCACACAGCACCGCTCTGCCGTGATCGTCGTCGCTGTACTTGCGGTAGGAGCTCTTAAACAGCACCACCTCGAAGGCCTGATCCTGTGCTTCCTTCACCTGGAACACGATCGTCGGCCGGTCGAACTGGGGCAGGTTCTCCGCTCCCTCTGTCCACGGAGTCATCACGACCCTTGGCAGCGAGGCGCGGACCTCTGGCTCGTCGATCCTCGCCTCCTGCATCGCCCGCACGAGGTCCGACGAACCACACAAGAGGGTTGGCTCATTGAGGCCGAACACGAGTTGCCAGTTCAGGTCGTCCGCAGCCCTCTTCATGCACTGCGGGTCACCGGAGAGCCAACTCGCATGGGCCGCCTCGTTGTAGTACAGGCAGCTTCGGTCGTTTGGGAAGTTACCCAACAGCATGCCCGGTGCTTTGGGCCACTCACCGTTCACCGTGTCGTCGGGCCTCTCCCGCAAGTGCAGGAAGCCGTCCGTCAGTTGCAGGTAGAGTTCCCTGACCTCCGGGTCCTGCGTGTTCGCAAGATACCTCCGCAGCGCCTTCATGCCTGTCGCATACATGTACGGCCACAGCGTCACCAGATGGTCTCGCTGGTACTCGTGGATCTTCACGTCCTCCAGCGCAGCCTCCAGGTGGCGCACGTCGCCGGTCAACTGGTAGGCCTGCACAAGGTCCATGAGCTTCCAGCCGATCTGCCGCCAGTAGTGGATGTTCGGCTGCTGCGGGAAGGGGTACTGGGCGTAGTAGTGCCCCACCAGCGGCGCCGTCTCCAGGATCCTTCGCGCACCGGTGAAGCACGCATACTGGGCAACACCGTTGTACCAGGAGTGCCCGTTGACACCGGCACCTGACGGTGCACTGGACTTACGGCTGTGTGGACCATGCTCGAAGATCAGCCCCGCGTTGGGGCCCGTGTGGCATACGTCAATGTCGGTGTAGTGGCCGATCATCAGCTCTGCGAAGTCAAAGTACTCGCGCCGCCCGGTGCGGAAGAACTGGACCATCGCCCCCTCATCGAGCGCCGTCTCCATGTTCAGCCCGCCGTCTGGGTACGTCGCACAACCGTAGTTCAGCATTCCGCCGAAGCCTGGCTTGAACAGGGCCTCCTGGTACTGCTTCATCCAGCCGGCGAGGGTCTGCTCAAGGGACTGCTCGTAGCCAGGGAACTCGCCTTCGCGTCGCACCGTCGGCCGGGCATCCAGGGCCCCGCTGTCGCAATACCACTCCGGCGCCGCGAGCAGTAGCGGCCGGTGCGAGAACACTTCGGCGGCGGCCTCGTTGCCGAAGCTCAGCAGCACGCGGTTGGTTTTGGCCATCCCGGTATAGAAAGGTGTGGGTCCGCCAACCAGTCCTAACTCTATCCTGTCACTCGACAGCCGCAGACTCCGTGGCGCGTTCTGCCAGAAGTCCGCCACCGCCAGCAGCAGACCGTCACAGACCACGCTCCCACTTGCCTGCTTCCCCTCACTGAGAACCTGCTCCCCACGTGTCACCTTGTACGGGTAGTCGTTGCTCGCCTTAGGGTCACTTGTGAGGCCCGCCGTCAGGGTCACCGCTCCAGCCGAGAGCTCCCCTTCGAGCGGCTTGTCTCCGGTCCGCAGCGAGAACCTCTGCGAGGGAGTCTGCACCCGCAGCGTAACGTCCTTCAACTGCACTCTGGCCACTGTGTCGCTCTGGACGAAGCAGTGCTCTAGCTCCAGGTAGTCGGCTCCCGCATAGGCGTAGACCCGGACTACGTAGTCGAGCAGCTTCGCCCCTTCCGCGTTCTGATGCGCACCAGCGAGGCGCACCACCGCCCGCACCGGTCCAGCCTCCTCCACAGTCACCTCCGGCTTCACTCCCCGCGTGGTGTACTGCCAGTTCACGCGTCCCTCCACTCGCTGGATCCGTCGCCTTCCACACACCACCCCCGCGAGCAGCGCCGACCCATCCTTCGGCACGCTGAACCTGAGCTTGCCGGTATCCACCTCGACTGCTTCTGCCGTTTCCGCGACCTTGACCCTGTCTTCTGACGCAGGTGCCTTCACCTGCGGCCCGTACTCCAGCTTCAGCTTCTCACCGTCGGCCGCCCGAGTGCTCACCAGCAACCACTTCACGCTGCCATCGGGCCACCGCGTCAAGGTCTCTGCCTGGCAGTCGCGGCCTGCGACCCGCACCTGCTGCGCCTCACGCAAAGCGCCCTGCGGGAAGGGCACTCCCTGGGTGATCCCCCACTTGCCGGGAGGGAGCTTCCCCGACACTGTCATCTCGACGCTCCCGGACCCCGGGCTACCCGCCTGCTTCAGAAGCGACGCTTTTGCCGCTGCCGGCGCCAGAAAGCCCCTTGCTCCCTCCGGCTTCCAGTACGGATCGGTCGTCAGCACAACCTTGTCGATCTGGATCGCCTCGCCCACGGAGGTCACGGCAAGGTCCTGCGTGCCCTCGGTCAGAATCAGCTCCGGCAGGATCGGCCGCACCCAGTAGCTCCTCCCCTGGGTGTAGCAGTGGAAGTCCCAGGTCTTGCCCGCCGCCTTGAGCGTGAAGGTGTTCGTGCCCGGGCACAGAACCCGCGCCCACAGGTAGTATGGACCTGTCTGTCTGACCTGCACGCGAGACTGGACAGCCGCCCCGCTGTGGCCCGGTACCTCAAGGTTGTCTGCCGGGTCGACCTCGACCAGGCTCACTTCATCAATGTACAGCGTCCGACCCACCGTGATGCGCCAGGTACCGGTGTTCGGGGTGAGGATGGAAACCCGTGCGGTCCTCGCCTCGCCTGCACTGAAGGTGAGGCACACCGGCGACCACGTCAGACCTCGGAACTCGGTCTCCTGCCGGCCAACGGGCATCCCGTCCTTCAGCAGGTCGACCTTCACACTCGTCCCGTACACAACCGAATCCCGCCTCAGCCACACCGTCAGCGCATACCTCTTGCCCGGTTCGACGCGGACGTCCTGGGACACGGCGGCCGCCTTCGGCGTCGCCACAACCGACCGCAGCGCCAGACACTGCTTCCCTGCTTGAGCCCCAACCGTCTCGAGGCACACCTTCTGCTGCGCCGCCTCTGCATTGAGGCTCCACCCTGGGACACCCTTCGCCACAGGCTCGGCCTCGAAGCCACCGTTCTGCAGGAGGTTGGTACCCCAGACGGCCGTCGACATGACCAGCATGCATGTTGCGGGGAGCAGTGGGTGCATCTTCCGTCCCTTCCCTTGCACGGCGCGTTTCCAGGCTTGCGGCGCTCGGCGACCTGGCTAGTTGTTGTCCCAGTAGTCGCCTTTCCATCCCGCCGAGCCCGTCAGCCACTTGGCGTGTCCGTCGTAGAAGCCCGCGCAGAAGCCATCGTTGTGCGGCGCATAGGCTTTGCCGGTCTCGTTGAGCCCTTCGAGCCACATCTCGTAGGTCGTCGCGTCCGCCCTACCGGGGTGGTGCGAGAGCTGGTTGCGCGAGTCATGCATCACGATCTTCTGCGAAGGAGCCAGGATCTCACTCAGACTCCTCGGCATGTCGCTGTTGTAGCCGTAACCGTAGACAAGATGCTGCCGACTCGGGCACCGCATGATCTGCTTGTTCTTGACGTAGGGCTCCACGGAGTTATTCCAGTAGACTTGGCTCAGTCCGAGGCGGTACAGCGGGAGGTTGTCGTCGTAGTCCTGCGTGTACATCATGATACCGAGTCCGAACTGCTTGACGTTCGACAGGCAGGCGCTCTGCCGTGCCTTCTCGCGTGCCCTGGCGAAGACTGGGAACAGGATCGCCGCCAGGATCGCGATGATCGCGATCACGACCAACAGCTCGATCAGCGTGAACCCTCGGTGCTTCATGGCCCGTCGCATCTCCTTCGCTTGCATCCTAGTGCCCGGTTTGGGGCGCAAGCCCCCTCCGGTGGAGGTAGAGGGATTCGGTCTCCGGTGGTCCGTCACGCCCTCCACACCTACTCTGGCTCGGTGCTCCAGTCCACCGTCCAGGGCGGGCGTCGGCGGAACTCCGTATGGAACTTGTTCTTCAGCGCTCCGCGCTTCTCGAGCTGAATCATGCACGCTCGCACGCAGCCACGTCCGCCGCAGATCGCCTGGCCGGTGTTGTACAGGTTCCGCGGCTTGTGGTGGAAGGGCGTGATGCTGTTGGGCCGGACGTCGTTTCGCCCGTCCAGGTAGTGCCCTTCCTCTCCCTCGCCGACGAGCTCTCCACCGCGGAAGGCCATGCTGCACGCGGCACAGTCCAAATCGCCCCATTCCACCTCATGCCCGGCCAGTGTCACCTTGACCGTCTTGTCCGGGCTGATCGCGTTCCCCGGGCAGTCCTTCACACACGCCATGCACCGATTGCACAGCTTCGGCCCGTCGTAGATCGGCGAAGGCTCAAGCTCCGCCTCGGTCAGCACGATCCCCACTCGCTGCCGCGGTCCGAACTCCGGCGTCAGCAGCATCTTGCTGTACCCGATCTCCCCCAGTCCGGCCAGGTATGCCGCGATCCGCAGGTGCACCATCACATCCGGTGCTGCCTGACCCGGCCTCACCGGGCGGCTATAGCCCTCCCACAACTCGCCTGCGTTCCCGACCGCCCGCCAGTCGCTCTGATGGCCGTAGGGGATCGCCTCGTAGCCGTCGTCCTCGATGTACTGGGATAGCTGGATCACGACCATGGGCACGAAGAGGTAGGTCAGCCCGCCATAGCCCATGGAGGAGTAGTTGCTGAAGAAGGTCCCCTCTTCAATCCCGCGCAGACTCCCCCGGTTCACCCGGAAGGCCATGGCAATGAGCGACTTCGCCTCCGGCATGATCTGCCGCGGATCCATCTGGAGCGGTGCGCCTTCGAACCTGTCCATCGAGGCGATGCCCACCGAACTCGCCCCGAGTGCCCGTGCGTACGCTTTGACTTTTTCCCCCGTCAGCATGTGTCCTTCTCCCCGCTATTCAGTCGCCGACAGCTCGGCTGCGGCCTCTACGACTCGCTTAACCTGTTCCTGCCATTCCTCTTCGGGTAGGACGCGCTCCGCGAGGCTGACTCCCAGGACGGCCACAAGCTCGTGGCTGCCCGCGTAAACAGGAACCGCTACTGCATGCCTCTTGCGGTTCTCATACGGGGGCGTTGCATAGCCCTTCGCGCGGATCTCCCGCAACAGCTCCTCCAGCCTTTGAGTCGTCCCCCAACGGTGAGCCCCCTCCTCCTCAAAGGAATGCCGACGCTGGTACTCCCGGCGCTCCACCTCCGACCAGAAGGCCTGGAAGGTCAGGCCGCTGGCACTCGCATAGGGAGCCATCAGCATGCCCCGCGGGTGCTGCAGGATTCCCGGCTGATCGGGGCTCATCCGCAGCACCGCCTCGACTTCACCACCCAGCGCCTGGGCCACGGTCAAGGTCGGCGCGTACTCCCGCAGTTCCCCGAACAGCCGCCGCACCACCATCGCAGCCCGGCGTAGAAGTGTCTGCTTCCAGTACTCGTCCGCCAACTCGAATGCACCCGAGCCCAGCGAGTACCGCACCGGCCGGTCGCTTCTCTCCACAAACCCGGCAGCCACGAGCGTCCGCACGAGTTTGTAGACCGTCGGCTGCTTCAGCCCCAGGTCCGCGACAAGCTCCCCCAGGGTCATCCCATGGTCCGCTGCTCCCAGCCGCCGCAGGATGTCTAGCCCCCGCAGTAGCGACTGGACGAGCGCGGCATCGCTATCGCTGTCCCCGCTTTTGTTACCTATTCTAAACACTCCTTACTTATAGATAACAACAGTAGTGAGTATACCGAGAACCGGAGGCCTGTCAAGCACCCGGCAGAGGTTTTGCACGACCCTCTTGCACCAGACACAAGGGGGCCATCCCTTGCGGAAGGGGAAAGACAGGACGCACGCGAGGAAGGTCTCGGTCACGGGGCTGCGAATCAGCAAGGGGAGCTGCGGCCGCAGGGCACGCAGCTCCCCCCTCGGACGGCCCTGATTGCTGGTTAGCGAGCGCTACCGAAGGTCAGCGACAGCGTGCCCGGGAGCCGGAATTGCACCTTGAGGAGGTGCGTTGCCGGGTCGAACTGCGCAGTGCCTCCGCGACAGCTCTCGAAGCCGTTCGTGAGCGTGACCAGCTCTGCGTCACCGGTCAGCGAGGGGTCGAAGGTGAAGTCGAAGGTCCGATCGGTCCAGAAGTCGACCTCGGCCTCAGGAGGCTCCTTGCGCACTGAGCGCGTCAGGTCGGCGATGAAAAGATGCCGTCCGGAGATGCGATCGCGACCCGCATACATCAGGTTGACGGCATGCTCCGGGTCGGCTCGGCACCAGCGTCGAACACCGGCACGGTCCGCCTCCGCCTCCAGCAGTCCCATGGCTTCCTGCAGGAAGGGACCGTCGGCCGTCGGCGTGCGGTACAGGACGGCTCGGCCACGTCCTACCTTCGCCTCAACGCGAGCCGTCAGGTCGGTACCGACGGCTTTGAGGGCATCCGGATCGATCAGGCCGGCCAGAAGCGGAGTTGCACGAAGGCTTCGGTCCTCCTCGATGGTGTAGGCGAGGCATCGCTCGCCGAAGCCGACGATCGTTCCACCCTCCTCGACCCACTTCCGAAGAGCCTCGACGGCTCGCCGCGAAGTGACCGTCACCGAGCTGTTCGGCATCACCAGCAGCTTCCGGCCCGACAGCGCCCCGTCCTCGATCATCACATCGTCCACTACGTCCGGTGAGCCCAGCGCACGACCCCAGGAAGGGTAACCGCGATCCGGGAACCAGAGCGTGTTCGTGCCGTCATACAGCCGCACGCAATCGCCGTTCGAGCGCTCGGTTCGGAACCAGGAGGTGAGGTACGAGTGGAACATCGCCGCCTCGCTTTTCACGTACCCGGTGCGGTAGTCGTGCACCAGCGGCGCAAGGGCGAACCACGTCGGGCCGAACCAGTGCTGCGGGTCGTAGAGCTGGCCCGTCTGTGCCAGGTGCGCGGCGTCGGCACCACAGGCGAGGACGTTCAGCGCCATGTTGTACTGGTGGAACCGATGCAGGTAGGGCGGGCCGACGTGCTCAAGCATGAGGTCTACGCCATACTGTGAGCAAGCCGCCCGGGTGTACCGACAGGAGAACAGCGTCTGGCTGTCGGTGTCGCTGAAGAACCCCGGCTTCACCTGGCCGAGGAGCTTGACGATGGGGCCGATGTTCCCCAGCGCGATGCCCTGACTGAGCCCGACCTTCGGTCCGCCCATCATCACCGCGAGGGGCTTGTCGGTTTCTGCCCTGGCCGCAAGCAGACTCCGGCGGGTTACCTCCTCCAGCCACCAGTTATACCAGTGCATGAAGTCCGACCAGGCGGTTCGGGTGTCCAGGCCGGCCGGTCCCGTGGGACCCGTCGGCGGCACGATCGATTCCCAGTCGGTCACCGGCTGGCCCCAGGCTTTCGAGAGAGCGCCGAGGTCCTCGTGGTACTGCTCCTTGAGCCAAGCGCGGAAGCCGGCCTTAGCGGGACGGCTAAAGACTGCATACTGCCCGCCCTTCGAGGCCGCATAGTGGACCTCGCCATACATGCTGATCGGCGACGAGAGCATGAAGGAGCACACGCAGGGAGAGTCCTTGAGGGCACGCACGCGGCCGGCGACATACTTGCAGAAGCGGTCGAGGACCACTGGTGAGAAGACTGCGCTCTCTACACCGTCAGCCGTGCGCCGACCCTGGGCGTCCTGGTCCATGTCTTCGTCGGTGAGGTCGAGGTCGGCGAGGATCCCCGGACCCGGTCGGCCCGGGCAGGCATTCGAGGCGAGACCCTCCAGGAAGGCGAGGCCCTGCTCCAGACGGGTGCCTCCGTTCGAGCCGAACTGCAGTCCCAGCTTGTGGGCGCAGTCCAGGCCCTCCGGAGTGAGCGGCGGGAAGCCCCACATCCCAAAGCGCGGGAGGCCCTTGACCGGTGGAAGCTGCCTCATCTTGTCGTCAAGGGGACCGGCGACGAAGGCTGCACCCTCCCCACGGGCGTTCCGGGCGACGATGTCATCCAGCCACACAGTCGCAGGCCCAATCTCTCCCGAGCCGTCGACCTGGAAGGCATGGAAGGACGGCAGGCGCAGGGGAGTGCCGGGGTTCGCCGCCTGGAGCCGCGCGAGTGGGATCACCACTTCGTGCCAGGCCGTGTCCTGCAGTGATACGGGCACGCCAAAGAAGGCCGGGACATGCTG
>JBDKVB010000178.1 GCA_039679385.1 Armatimonadia bacterium
AGGTTGAGCGTAGCGAGTTCCAACAGAAGCCAGTCAAACATGCTTGAGTCACCTCAAGCACCTATACTTCTTGCCGCCCGGCTGAGAACCTCCTCCCCCCAGAAAACAAGATGTGGGTAATGTATAGGCTGCGGTGTGAGGGGGACGACAACGGCCCAAGGCAACGGCCCAAGGCAACGGCGAAAGGCAAAGACGGCCTGTCATCCGGCTGCCTCTGGAGGCGTCGAAGGGGAGTCAGAGGACCAGCGGCAGAGGGGCTGGCAGCTTTTGCTGGCACCGCATTTGTGCTATAGTGGCGGGAAGAACATGGGCCTCCGGGGAACCCTCGAGGCCGGCCTGGTGTGTCACCCCCACTCTATGACGCTCTCATCACACGACCGGAGGGTGAATTCGTTGGCGAAGGCACGTGCGGCGGCTCCACCGAAGGACGATAGTCTCAAACGCGACCTCATGGCCATCGGGCTCGCAACGCTGGGCACGTTGATCCTGGTCAGTCTTCTGTACCAGGGCGACGGCATCGGCGTGGTCCCGAGCGGCCTTGCAGCGGGCTTACGCCTGGCCTTTGGGCTGGGAAGCTACGCGGTACCCCTGGTTCTCTTCCTCCTGGCTGCACTCTATGGTTTCGACCGCCGCCCATCACCATCGACGAAGGTGCTGGTGGGTGCGAGCCTGCTGGCTGTGGCTGCGCTGGTGCTGCTGCAACTCCGGCTGACCGATGACGCGGCGACGGTGTTCGCCAGTCAAGAGAACCTTCTGTCCGGCGGCGGTTACCTGGGCGCTGGTCTGGCCTGGGTGTGCCTGAGCCTGCTGGGGCAGGTCGGCACACTGATTTTGACGTGTTCCATGGCCTGCGTCGGGCTGATCCTGCTGACGCAATCGACGCTGCGGGACCTGTGCCGAGGAGTTGGCGGACGGCTTGCCCGAGGCGCCGACCTTGCCGGTGAAGGGGCTCGGACGCTGGCACAACACGCCACACTCGGGCCACGACCGTACCTGGAACGCGAAGAGGAAGAGCCACCCAAGCCGAAGCGGCGCAGGAAGGGCTCGAAGGTGGACATCGACGAGCCGCCTGGTCCGGTTCTGGCGCCTCGGGCGCCAGAGGCCGCCTCCGCGCCTGTCGTGCTTGCGGCTCGGCAACCGGAGCGCCAGCGCGAGGAGAAGCCCATCGAGGCCGAGGCTTCCGCGGCCTCGGGCGCGGTCGCCAGGGATGAGCCGAAAGGCCGGACTTGCTCCAAAGCTGCCAAGGGCATCGCCCATCAGCCGAAGCTGCTGCGCAACTCCGACCTGTTTGTGCTTCCCGCCACCACTCTACTGACGACCTTCGATGATGACGTCGAGAGCGCTGCCGCGAGGCAGGAGGCTGCCGAGCAGATCATCAAGCTGGAGGATACGCTGGCCAGCTTCGGCATCACCGCCAAGGTGGTGCACTTCGAGCCCGGTCCCGTGCTCACCCGCTATGAAGTGGAGCCGGAGCGCGGAATCCGGGTCAATCAGGTCGTGCGGCTCGCGGATGACCTGGCCATGGCGCTGGCAGCCGTGGATGTCCGCGTAGAAGCGCCGATCCCGGGCAAGTCGGCCATTGGTATCGAGGTGCCGAACGCGAATCGCGTGACCGTCGGGCTGCGAGCTCTGCTGGAGACCGAGAGCTTCCAGAGCCACTCGTCGAGGCTCGCCGTCGCGCTGGGTCGTGACATCGCCGGGCAGCCCGTGATTGCCGATATCAGCACCATGCCTCACTTGCTGATCGCCGGCGCAACAGGCTCGGGCAAGAGCGTGTGCCTGCACGGGATCATCATGAGCCTGCTGCTGCGGTCCACGCCCGACGAGGTGCGGTTCATCATGATCGACCCCAAGCGGGTCGAACTGGCCGTCTATGACGGCATCCCGCACCTGATGGCGCCGGTCGTCTACAGCGTCAAGCATGCCGCCGACGTGCTGCGCAAGGCCATCCGGGAGATGGAGAAGCGCTACGACAAGTTCGCGCTGAAGGGCGTCGTGAATCTGGCCGAGTACAACGCGCTCGCCGGGATGCCGAAGGAGCACGCGACCGACGAGTTCGAGCCTCTGCCTCATGTGGTCATCATCATCGACGAGTTGGCCGACCTGATGATGCAGGGGCGGGCGGAGTTCGAGTTCTCGATCTGTCGCATCGCCCAGCTCGCGCGCGCGACGGGGATTCACCTGATCCTGGCCACGCAGCGCCCGTCGGTCAAGGTCGTGACGGGCAACATCAAGGCCAACATCCCGACCCGTATTGCGCTGGCGGTGGCGTCGCAGGTGGACTCCCGCACGATCCTCGACGGCCAGGGCGCCGAGCGTCTCATCGGTCGCGGCGACATGCTCTACTCGCCGCTGGACGCCAGCAAGCCCCGGCGGATTCAGGGAGCCTTCGTGCCCCGGGGTGACATCGAGCGGGTGGTCGAGCACCTGCGCCACCAGGGCGAGCCGCAGTTCGAGATCATCCCCGAGGCGCAGGAGGAAGAAGGAGACTTCGCGGACGACATGGACACCAGCGACGAGCTCTATGCGGGCGCCGTGCAGTATGTAGTGCAAGAGGGCGAAGCTTCCGTGTCGATGATCCAGCGGCGGTTCAAGGTGGGCTACGCTCGCGCCGGACGACTGATCGATGTGATGGAGCAGCGGGGTGTCGTAGGACCTCACGAGGGCTCCAAGCCCCGGCAGGTACTCCTTGGTCCGCACGGTCTGGACGGGGTGCTGCAGGGACGTCGTCCCCTGGGGCCGACGGAGGACGACCTGGCGCAGGCTGAGGAGGAAGACAGCGAGGGCGAGATCACGGCAGAGGACGTCCTGATGTCGGCGCCTGCAGGGGAGGCCGACGAAGGGCTGGAGGAAGAGGAGAGTTAGGACCGCCGACCGGCGAACACGGATATGGTTATGCAGGGGCCGACCCTTACCCAGGGGTCGGCCCCGATTGCGTCTGGAGGAAGGCGGGGTGGTACCCACGCGACTTGGTGCACGTCCATGTGGGACCCAGCAGTGCTGCGAGGGCCAGGTTCGCGTACCTCACCCCCGTCTCGCTGCCGCTCGACTCCCCCTCTCCACGCGTGGAGTGGGGGCTCGGGGGGTGAGGTGTTTCTGCGAAACCGCAACACTCTGGGCCGCGCTCCCCAGCCCTCAATACGTCCAGCTGCGACCCGAACCCACGCGTGCGAAGACTGCACCAAGGGGACGGCCAAGAGGCCTTGGGCCAGCCACCCCTTCGCGTCACCTGAGATGCCGCAGGGTCAAGGCCGCGTCATCTCCCAGAGTTTGCCTGCCATGGCGGCTCCGCGGGCGATCTCGTCGCGAAGGTGTGGTGCTCGGGCGTCACCGGGGTGGTCGGTAAGCTCCAGCATGAGGCAGCCGTCATAGCCGGTCTCCCGCAGGGCGACGGCTACTTCATCCCAGTCGATCAGGCCGTCACCGGGAGGAAGGTGCTCGTCGCGGGTGCCAAGGTTGTCCTGCAGATGGGTGGTGATCAGGCGGTGTCCGGCCCGGCGCAGAGCCGTCGGCGCCCCGAGGTCGGCACCCAGGTTGGCATGGCCGGTGTCGACGCAGATCCCGGCGACCTCCGGGCCAAGGCGGTCGACCAAGGTGATCAGGTAGTCCACCTGGGCCAGGCTGGACATGTTCTCAAGGGCGAAGAGAAAGCCGGGCCGGTGAGCGGCGCGGATCAGATCGGCCTCGCAGGCCAGTCGCTGCATACCGTCACCCTCGAGGGAACCTCCGCTGGGATGGTGGACGACGCGACCGGCTCCTAGGGCGAGCGCGACCTCCGCAGCACGGTGCAGGATCTGGGAGGCTTTCTCGGCGTGCTCCTCCTGGAGGACATCACCGGCGGCCCAGGCATGGAGGGACCACACGCCGATGCCGATCTCCTCCGTCATCTTCCGAACGACCTGCAGCTCCTCGTCCGTCCAGTGCAGGGCGTGGGAGAACTCGACGGCGTCGAAGCCCAACTCGGCGAGGAACTCCAGGGAACGGCGGCCTACGGGTAGTGTGTAGTCGGTGCCGGGGCCGACCTCCAGCAGCGGATCGATGACGTTGCAGCCGATGCGGTACCGGGAAGCTGCCATGTTCAGCGGACCTTTCGGGAAGCAGCGGTGCGGATAGAACGAAGCGGCCAGCGAGGATTCCTCGCCGGCCGCCAAAGGACCTTCGGGACGCGGACCGACCGGTCCGCTCAGGTTAGCCGCCTCACCCACCGGTGATTGGGCGTTGTGCCTCGGGCCCGAGTATCTGGGCCTGGTACTTAGCGAGAATGCCCCAGTCGTTGGTCGGCGCGGCCTTCGCGAGCGTGTTGAAGGTGGAGTAGGCAGTGGCAGCCTGGCTGGTGGTCGCCTGGGCCATGCCAAGCTGGTACTGGGCCTCCCAGCGCTCGACATGCTTCGGGTTCGCGACGATCCAGCCTTCAAGCGATCCGAGGGCCGTCTGCGTGCCCTTAGTGGAGTCGAGGATGGCCTTGTCGAGCTGCGCCAGGACGGCCTCAGGGCTCTCGGGCTTGAGGGCTGTCAGAGCCTGGGTCAGGTACTTGGCCGCCTCGGCCGGCCGGTCGAACTTGCGGAGCAGTCGGCCCAGGCGCGCCAGTTGCTGCGGCGTGGCAGTTCCTGCGTCCGCTTTGGCCTGGAGGGTTGCCAGCTCTGTCCTGGCCGGAGCAAGACGCAGTGCCGTGCGCAGGTAGACGCAGAAGACCTCGGCCGGCGTGTAGCCGGAGAAGCGGTAGATGACCTCGCCCCTGGCGTCGGTGAAGAGGTAAGTCGGCAGGACGTAGGCCTTGTACTTGACGACGAGGTCGTCGCGCTTGTCGGCGTCGATGCGGGCGCACTCGAAGCTGCGACTGAGCTGGATGACCTTGGCGTCGGTGATGACGTCCCTGTCCATGCGGTCGCAGAACTCACAATAGGCACTGCCGACGGCGAGGAGGGTTGTCTTGCCGGAGCCGGTGGCGGCCTTCAGTGCGGCCTCGTAGCCGCCGGGCAGCCAGTTGATGTCGCCGGCGGCCTGGGCCAGAGTGGCGAGGCTCACGAGGAGGAGGCAGAGAACGAGAGGCGTGCATCTGCGGGTCATGGTTCGTCTCCCGGGGTTGCCTGATTGGGGGCATGAGGACGGCAACGGGCCCCTCAACCCTATAGTATGTTGACGCTGCGGGTGGTGAGGAAGTTTCCGTGATTATACGAGTGAAGGGGAGCGGATTCAAGGCAGCACAAGGGGCGGCGGGGCTTGCTGAGGAGGCTGCATTGCAAGGAATGCGGGGCTTGTGCTATACTGCGAAGGGATAGACAGGGCTTGGTAAAGAGGCGCAGGCGCTGAAGGTTTTGGGGTGCCGACGCAACACAGAAGGCCCTTCCTGCTCCGGCCGGTTGGCATGGCCGGAGCCAATTGTCCATAGGAAGAAGGTAATAGGGGAATATGGCGAAAGAAGCAGTGCTGTACGAGGCGATGTACATCCTGGATTCCAGCCTGACCGATGAAGAGGTCGCCGCGCTGGAGGAGCAGTTCCGCACCGCTATTGAGGGGCAGGGCGCGACGTTCGAGTCCGTCCACGAGTTCGCGCGGCGCCGCCTGGCCTACGCGATCAAGGGGCATACAGACGGCATCTACCGGGTTATGTACTTCCGGAGCTCGGGCGCGGCCGTCGAGGAGATCAAGCACGAGTTTGCGCTGAGCGAGGACGTCGTGCGCGGTATCGTGACCGTGGCGAACCCGAAGATGCTCGTGGGCCCGAAGCCGGCGCCCAAGGCTGAGGAAGCAGAGACTCCCGCGGAGGCTGCCGAAGAGGCTCCCGCAAAGGCTGCCGAAGAGGCTCCCGCAAAGGCTGCTGAAGAGGCTCCCGCAGAGACTGCTGAAGAGGCTCCCGTAGAGGCTGCTGCCGAGGCTCCCGTAGAGGCTGCTGCCGAGGCTCCCGCAGAGGCTGCTGCCGAAGCCCCCGTAGAGGCTGCTGCCGAAGCTCCCGCAGAGGCCGCTGCCGAAGCTCCCGCAGAGGCCGCCGAGGCCCCGGCCGAGACTCCGACTGAGTAGTCTGTGTGGAACAAGCCGGCTTTTGCGGGTCAGGATGCTCGGCCCGGGAAGCTGGTGGCCATGTCGGTAGACAGTGATCCGGAGACGCCCATGCCGGGCGTCTCCGTTGCGATTAGGGAACACGTTCAAGGGATCTGCGCGTGCCGTCAGGAGGCGACTCGTAGTGATCAATAACTGCGTGCTCGTGGGCCGTATCGCCCGAGACCCGGAGATGCGCTACACCACCAGCGGCATGGCCGTCGTGAACTTCCGGATTGCCGTCGCTCGGCAACGTCGAGGCCAGGACCAGGAGGAGCAGACGGACTGGCTGGATATTGTCGCCTTCGGCAAGACCGGCGAGTTCGTGGCTCAGTACCTGGACAAGGGCTCACTGATCGGGGTTGAGGGGCGCATTCAGTCTCGGAACTGGCAGGCCCAGGACGGTCAGCAGCGGTACTCGGTGGAGATCGTGGCCAACTCGGTGCAGGCGCTTGAGAGTCGCCAGGAAGCCGAACGACGACGGGCATCTCGGGCAGCGAACGGTGGCAGTGCCGCAGCCCCGGCAGGCCCGGCAGGCCCGCGAGGGCCCCGGCCTCAGGCTGCTCCGCCGACCACGGACTCGCAAGAGGATTACGGCCCCATCAGCGAGGACGAGGACCCCTTCGGCGACCAGTAGTCGTGAACCGGGCTGCCGGAGCCTGACGACCTGACGGACTTCCCCGCGCAGAGGCGATCCATAGTGAAGAGCAAGGGCTCATACGGCATCGGCATCGACCTGGGAGGCACCACCTTTGCCGTCGGTGTGTTCGACGCGGAAGGCGGCCTCGTAGATCGCTCCTCTCATGACACCCCGGTGACCTCCAGCGCGGAGGTGGTGGCCGATGCTCTGGCACAGGCGGCCCGCGAAGGAATGGCGCTGCCGCAGGTGGCAGAGGGGTCCGTGGTGGGCCTGGCCGTCGGCTTCCCGGGACCGGTCGACCCCGAGGCGGGCGTCGTCAAGAAGGCTCCCAACCTCCAGTGTCTGGCAGGCTACTCGCTGACGAAGGCTCTCTCCGATCGTCTCGGCGGGCTGAAGGTTTCGCTACAGAATGACGCTTACTGCGCGACGCTTGCCGAACTGCGCTGGGGCGCCGGCAAGGGCAGTCGCAACCTGCTGATGCTCACCCTGGGCACGGGGATCGGCGGCGGGATCGCTATCGACGGCAAGGTAGTTCGCGGGCCCCGGCAGATCATGGGCGAGATCGGCCACATGATCCTCGACCCGGCAGGGCGCAAGTGCGGCTGCGGCAACTACGGCTGCTTCGAGGCCATGGCCGCTCGGGATGCCATCGTGGAGTGGGCGGCTCGGGAGATTCAGACCGGACGGCCGACGCAACTGCTCGACCTGGTGGAGGGCGACCAGCGGCGCCTGACGCCGGAGATCGTCAGCAAGGCAGCGCAGGCAGGCGATGCGGCGGCCCAGGAAGTCTACCAGCGCGTCGGGTTCTACATCGGGATCGGCATCTGCAACTGCATCGTGATGTGCGATCCGGATGTGGTAGTGCTTGGTGGCGGGATTGCAGAGGCCGGCGACGTGCTCTTTGAGCCGGTTCGCCGGACGGTGAAGGCCCGGGGGCTGATCAGCGGCTTTGACGTGAGCAAGATCGTATCCGCACAGTACAAGAATCTGGCAGGCATCTACGGCGCCGGCGCCCTTGCCTGGGAGCAGGCCTGAGAAGTCGGCGAGGTTTCGTGCCGGTGGCAGTACCGTTTCTCCTGGCGGTGACGGGGTTTTGTTCGTCCAGGTAGTCGGTGTAGTCGTGTGGACCAGCCCGAGGTTTCCTCGGGCTACTTGCGTTGCCTCGCGACAGGGGTACGGAGTCGGGGATCACTAGAGCTATGGGCACGGGTGTTCGCGACAGTCTGGTGGAGTGCCTGAAGGAAGCGCGGGAGTTCGGCGACCTGGTCGGCCGTCTCGCGCACGGTGTCGGTTCCGTCTGCGTCGAGGGCGTGAGCGGAGCCGGGAAGGCCCTGCTGTGTGCCGGCGTGCTGGCCGACCCGCAGGCCACCGCACTGCTGGCTACCTACAATGACGAGCGTGCCCAGGCGCTGGTGGGCGACCTGAAGGCTTTCCTGGGCGATTCCGACAGCGCCGCGGGCCATGAGCGAGTGCTGCTGTACCCTTCCATCGCTTCGGCCCTGTATGATGGTGTCGAGCCCGAGCGGGAGGCTGTGCGCGACCGGTTGACGGTGCTGGAGCGGCTGTGTGCGGGGACACCGACGATTGTGGTCGCGAGCGTGAAGTCTTTGCTGCACCTGACCTTGCCCAGCGAGGTGATGGTGGAGGCACGTCGCGAGGTGGCTAAGGGGCAGTCCTATGACCGCGATGAGCTGGCAGCGGGGTTACTGAAGCTGGGCTATGAGCGCGTGAACCTGGTTGATGACAGCGGGCAGTTCTCGGTACGGGGCGACATCCTGGATGTCTCGCCGCCGACCTCGCCCAAGCCGGCACGGATCGAGTTCTTCGGCGATGAGGTGGAGCGGATTCGGCTCTTCGAGCCCATCACTCAGCGCTCGACGGAGGAGCTTGAACGGATCGGTCTCGGCCCGGCCGGGGAACTGCTGCTGACCGAGGTGACGCTGCGCCGGGCGCTGCCGACCATCAAGAGCGCGTACCGGCGGGAATTGGACCAGCTCAACGAGCAGGGCAAGCAGCGCGAGGCGACCCGACTCAAGGAGCGCATGGAGCAGGATCTGGAAGCCCTGGAGCGTCTCGCACCGGCGCCGGGACTCATTCATTACCTGCCCTACATCTACTCGGACCCGGACAGCCTGTGCGACTACCTGCCGCCGGATACCTATGTGCTCGTGGACGAGCCGGTGCGGTTCCAGTCCCACGCGGAGCAGTTTGAGAGCGATGTACATGAGGCCTACCGCAAGGGCGTGAAGCTCGGGAGTCACCTGCGGCTCCCCGACACGGCCTGCATGCCCTTTGCCAAGTTCGTGGCCCGGCATCTGGTCGGGGCTCGACGCCAGCACCCGGTGGTCTACATGACCACGCTGCAGCGCGACGTGCCCTGGGCGCCCAAGGCGGAGAAGATGCTGGTGCGCACGCCGCCGGTGGACAGCTTCGGCGGCAAGCTCGAGCTTCTGATCGGCGGCCTGGACGAGTGGCAGCATGAGGGCAAGCGCGTTCTTGTCTGCTGCAATGACATGGACCAGACCGCGGGAGTGCTGCGGCAGCGCGGGCTGTCCAAGGTCACTGAGGCCAGGGATGGGCTCCCGCTGGAGCGGGGCACGGTTGTTGTTGCGGAGCTGGACATCTCCGGCGGTTTCGCCTTCCCGGCGTCTGACCTGGTGGTCCTGACCGGGCGCGAGATCTACGGGTGGCGCAAGCTTCGGCGGCCCGAGGAGCCGACCTACCGACGGGGCTTCTCGCTGCTGTCGCTGCGAGACCTGCACGAGGGCGACTACGTGGTGCATATCACCCACGGCATCGCCATCTACAGGGGTCTCGCCAAGCAGACGGTCGGCGGCATGGAGCGCGACTACCTGCTCCTGGAGTACGCGGAGAACGACAAGCTGTACGTGCCGGTAACGCAGCTTGACCGGGTGCAGAAGTATATCGGTTCCGAGGGCGGCGCACCGGCCGTAACCGCTCTCAAGAGCGGTCGCTGGGAGCAGGCCAAGAAGAAGGCGCGACGGTCAACCCAGTTGCTGGCCCGCGAGCTCATGAAGCTGTACGCGGCCCGGGAAGCCGCCGGCGGATATGCCTTCGCGACGGACTCGCCGTGGCTGCGGGAGCTGGAGAGCTCCTTCCGCTTCGAGGAGACGCCCGACCAGTACCAGGCGATCCAGGACACCTACGCGGACATGGCCAAGCCCGAGCCCGCGGACCGGCTGATCTGTGGGGATGTGGGGTTCGGCAAGACCGAAGTGGCGATTCGCGCCGCCTTCCTGTCGGTGCTGAACGGCAAGCAGGTCGCCCTTCTGGTTCCGACGACGGTTCTGGCGCAGCAGCATTACAACACGCTGCGGGAACGACTGTCGCGGTATCCTGTCGAGATCGGCATGCTGAGCCGGTTCAAGGAGAAGTCGGAGCAGCACAAGATCGTGCAGGCCATCAAGGAGGGGCGTGTCGACATCGTCATCGGCACCCACCGGCTGCTGGTCTCCGACGTAAGCTTCAAGGACCTCGGGCTCATTGTCATTGACGAGGAACAGCGGTTCGGGGTGAAGCAGAAGGAGCGGCTCAAGAAGCTGCGCGAGAGCGTGGACGTGCTGACGCTCACGGCGACGCCGATTCCGCGGACCTTGAACATGTCGCTGTCGGGCATTCGCGACATCTCGGTCATCAACGACCCGCCACAGGGGCGGATGCCGATTCGGACCTTCGTGCGCGAGCGGGACGATGCGCTGATCGCTGAGGCCATCCGGCGCGAGTTGGAGCGAGGCGGTCAGGTATACTTCGTACACAACCGGGTGAAGTCGATCGCCCACATCGCGTCCAGTGTCCAGCGCGTAGTGCCGGAAGCTCGGGTCGCGGTGGCCCACGGCCAGCTTGCCGAAGAGGACCTCGAGCAGGTGATGCTGGCCTTCTATGCAGAGGAGTTCGACGTCCTCGTCTGCACGACGATCATCGAGAACGGCCTCGATGTTCCGAATGTTAATACTATTATCATCGACGACGCCGACCGCCTCGGGCTCAGCCAACTGTACCAGTTGCGAGGTCGCGTCGGGCGCTCGAACCGGCAGGCCTATGCATACCTGCTGTATCGCTACCCGGACCGAATGTCGGAAGAGGCGGAGCAGCGGCTGGAGACGATCGAGGAGTTCAGCGAACTGGGCAGCGGGTTCAAGATTGCGCTGCGCGACCTGGAGATTCGCGGCGCCGGGGAGATTCTGGGCGCCGAGCAGAGCGGGCACATGAGCGCCGTCGGACTGGACCTGTACTGCCAGATGCTCGGCGATGCGGTCAAGACGCTCAAGGGCGGGCAGGTGCATGACCTGGAGGAGGCTCCCTCCATCGATCTACCGGTGGAGGCGGTCATTCCGGCCGACTATGTACCGGGAGAGGGGCAACGCCTCGACCTGTACCGACGGCTGGCAGCAGTGCGTGCCTCGGAGGAACTGGAGGACCTGGTCGCGGAGCTTGGCGACCGGTATGGGGAACCGCCGGAGCCGGTGCAGGTTCTCATCAAGCTGGCACGGCTGAAGCTCGAGGCGCTTGAGGCCCGTGTGGCGGATATCAGCACGCAGGAAGGTCGCGTGAACGTGCGGCTTAGCGAGGACGCACGGTTGACGCCACGCGAGCAGCGGGTCATTGAGGGCATATTCAAGCCCACGGCGCAGATGGCTCGCAAGGGAGCCCGGTCGCCGCTGCCACGAGCCGTGTTCACCTCGCTGCAGATCAGTTTCGGGTATGACCGCAGGGACCGGGAAGCGATGTTCACGGCCCTGGGGCTAGTTTTGGATACGTTGCGCCGTCGTGTAGCCATGAGACCACAGACGGCGGGGCGTACAGACAGCGTCGCTGTCTGAGCTTACTGGGCGGAAGGGTACATGAGCGAAAACACAGAGAAGAAGCTCCCGCTCGCCGTAGGGGTCAGCTTCCGCACGGGGGGCAAGGTCTACCACTTTGCTCCGAACGGCGTGCGGGTGACTCCCGGTGACTATGTGCTTGCGAAGACGGAACGCGGCGTGGACATCGGCGAGGTGGTGTACCTCAAGGACGAGCTGTCGGCGGAGGACAACGAGAGACAGCTCAAGCCCCTGGTGCGCCGCGCGACGCGGGATGATGTGCTGCGTGAGGAACGGCTCCGCGAACGGGAAAAGGAAGCGACAAAGATCTGTGAGGCGCAGATCGCTGAGCATAAGCTGCCGATGAAGCTCATCGACGCCGACTATGCCTTTGATGCTCAGCGGATCACGTTCTTTTTCAGCGCAGAGGGTCGTGTGGACTTCCGGGCCCTGGTGCGCGACCTGGCTGAGGTACTGCACTGCCGGATCGAGCTGCGGCAGATCGGAGTCCGTGACGAGGCGAAGATGATCGGGGGGCTCGGGCCCTGTGGGCGGCCTCTGTGCTGCGCGCAGTGGCTGCGGAGCTTCGACCCGGTCGGGATCAAGGTGGCCAAGGACCAGGGGATGCCGCTGAATCCGGCCAAGATCAGCGGGATCTGCGACCGGTTGATGTGCTGCTTGCGCTACGAGCACGAGGTCTACAAGGAGCTTGCTGCGCGTCTGCCGCAAGCGGGCGACGAAGTGCGCGGACAGGGACGTGTGGGCAGGGTACGCAGCGTGGCCCTGCTGCGAGAGATGGTGACCGTCGACTTCCAGGACGCTGAGAGCAGGCAGACGGTGGAGGTTCCGGCGCAGGATCTGCGTCGGTCGCGAGGCTACTGGCTGCAGATCTCAGCGGGGAAGGCGACACCTTTCAGTCCGCCCGGAGGGCCTGCCGAGGAGCCCGAACCGGAACCGGCTCGCGAACCCGCACCGGTCCCCAGCGAAGAGCCGCGGGTGATCATGCGGGAGCCGCGACGCGGTCGCCCCACGACGGGAAGCCAGCCTGCCCAGGCGCCGGTCGAGACACCTGCACCGGCAGGCGAAGAGAAGGCAACCGAGGAGGCGAAGCCGCACAAGTCGCATCGCTCGCATCGCCGTCGCGGCAAGCCGCGTGGTGAGCAGCAGCAGGCGGCTCCGACTGCGCCTCGGCCCTCCGAGAGCAAGCCGGAGGAGAAGGCGGAGGCGAAGCCCGAAGGAACCCCGGCTGCCAAACCCGGCGGCGGCTCAAGCCGACGACGCTCGCGCAGACCGGGACATCGCTCGACACCGCGTCCTGAAGGCGCGGGCGAGGCAAAGCCCGAGGCCAAGGCGGCCCCGGCTCCGCAGAAACCGAGAGAAGGTTCGGCGGCCGCTCCGACCGGCGAAACACCTGCTTCCCAGACCGGGGAGAAGAAGGCCTCCGGTTCGGGTCGGCGGCAGTGGCGTCGACGACGTCCCCAACATGGGGGCAGCGGAACGTCGGGCGGGGATGGCGAGGGTTCCGGGGGCAGTAATCCGCCGGAAGGCGGGTCGTAGTCGTCCTGATTTCGAGGTGAAACTATGCCGCTTTACGAGTACAAATGCGGGAAGTGCAGCCAGGTCGCAGAGCTGCTGCGGGAGCGTTCTCAGCGAGATGCCCCGGCGGCGTGTCCGTCCTGTGGGAGCGAGAAGATGCGCCGCATGATGTCCACTTTCGCAGGCCATGTGAGCAGTGGCGGCGGCTCGACGAGTAGTGTGGCCGGAGGCGGCGGTTGCGGTGGTTGCAGCCGGTCCAGTTGTGCCGGTTGCCATCACTGAGCAGGCTTCGGGTGTTCCGGCCCGCAGTCATGAGTGCGGGCTTCCTGCGTAACTCCCATCTGTCCGTCCATGTGCGCGCAGAACTGTGACGTTCAACAAGGTAGAAGATGGAATAATGCCAACGGAACAAACCTCGCCCAAGAGTTTCTACATCACTACGCCGATCTACTATGTGACTGCGAGCCCGCACATCGGGACCTCCTACACGACAATCGCGGCCGATACCCTGGCGCGATACCACCGGATGCGGGGCGAGGATGTCCTGCTGGTGACCGGTGTCGATGAGCACGCACAGAAGGTCATGCGGGCTGCGCAGGAAGCCGGCGCTGACGTGATGGACTTCGTCGACGGCTTCGCGAAGGTCTATCGTGACGCCTGGCAGACGCTCCACATCAGCTACGATCGGTTCATCCGCACGACGGAGGATGTACACAAGGCCGCCGTGCAGGAGGTGTTCCGGAAGCTCCTGGCGAGCGGGGACATCTACAAGGGCGAGTACCAGGGCTGGTACTGCGTCCCCTGCGAGACCTATTTTCCCGAGTCTGAACTGGTGGAGGGTAAGTGTCCGGACTGCGGGAGGCCGGTGGAAGAACTCGCCCAGCCGGCGTACTTCTTCCGCACCTCGAAGTACTCGCAGGCGCTGCTTGAGTACATTGAGAGTCATCCGGGCTTCATCCTACCCGAATCCCGGCGCAACGAGGTCGTTGCCTTTGTGAAGGGCGGGCTGCGCGACACCTGCGTCAGCCGGATTGGCCAGGGCTTCGGCATCCCGGTGCCCGGCGATGAGAGCCATATCGTCTATGTGTGGTTCGACGCGCTGATCAACTACCTGACGGTGGCGGGGTATCCGGAGCTTGACAGCACCAAGTGGCCGCCGGACGTGCAGCTGATGGGCAAGGACATTCTGCCCCGGTTCCACGCAACGATCTGGCCGGCGATGCTCATGGCCCTGGGTCTGCCCCAGCCGCGCATGCTCTTCGGTCACGGCTGGTGGGTCTCGGACGACGGCGACAAGATGAGCAAGTCCAAGGGCAACATCGTTGTGCCGCAGGAGGCCGCCCGGTCCCTGGCAGAGCTGTCGGGGTGCGACTTCGAGGTGGCCGTCGATGCGGTGCGTTACTTCGTGCTGCGTGAGGTGCAGTTCGGCCTCGACGGGAGCTTCTCCCAGCGTGCGCTGGTGGGTCGGTTCAATGCGGACCTGGCCAACGATCTCGGCAACATCCTCAACCGTGCGCTGCCGTTGGTGGATCGGTTCCTGGAAGGCGTAGTTCCGGCGCCGAGCGAGAAGACCGGCGCGTTTGGAGAGCTCGTCGATTCGGTAAAGGGAAAGGTGGAGGCTGCGCTTGCGGTGGCGGATTTCCGGGGTAGCCTGGAGGCGGTCTGGGAGCTGCTCTCGGCCGGCAACAAGTTCATCGACGAGAAGGAGCCCTGGGCGCTGTACAAGCAGGGCAAGATGGACGAGGTCGGTGCGGTTCTGTACGACGTACTTGATCTGGTGCGGATTGTCGCTACACTGCTTGAGCCTACGATGCCGGTGGTCGCCGAGGAGATCTGGAAGCAGCTGGGGCTTGCAGGGCACGAGGAACTGCGGTGCTGGGACAAGTGCGTGGCGGGTCTGTTCCCCGCCGGTACCAGGGTGTGCAAGGGCGAGCCGATTTTCCCGCGCGTAGACCTGGCCGCGCTGGATAAGGCGAAGGCGCCCGCGAAGAAGCAGGATACGAAGAAGGGACACAAAGAGACGGCCATGATCTCCTACGAGCAGTTCGCACAGCTAGACCTGCGCGTGGGGAAGGTTCTCAACGTCGAGAACATCCCTGACGCGGACAAGCTGTACAAGCTCACCGTGGACCTGGGCGAGGAGGAGCCGCGTACAGTCGTCGCCGGGCTGGCACAGGCTTTCGGGGCGCGTGAGCTGCTGGACGCCATGGTAGTCGTAGTGGCGAACCTGGAACCTGCCAAGATCCGTGGCGTGCAGTCGCAGGGCATGATCCTGGCGGCCGGCGAGAAGCAGCCGCTGGCGCTCGTGACCCTTGACCGGGACTGTGAAGTCGGCAGCAAGATTCGCTAACCTCACACAGAGGGAGGTGACGGCATGAAAGCCAAGAGGCGAGCAACAACGCTGGCAGGCATCGGCACCGCGATCACGGTGCTGCTGGGCGCCGTTGCTATTCTGGTCTATGTAAGCGGGACGAACGGTGTCGCCGTGCACTTCTTCTACATCCCGATCATCTTCGCCGGCTTCGCCTTCGGAGATGTGGGTGCTGTGATCGTGGCCCTGGCGGCCGCAGCGCTGTGTGGTCCCTGGGCACCGAGTGAGGTGACCGCAGCCGGCCCCATCGAGCAGCCCCTGCAGGACGTCATTCTGCGCGCACTCATCTTCTTCGTCATCGGGGTCGCTTCGTCGCGCACCTTTGCCGAACTGAAGCGACGTCTGCGGGAGATCGACACTCTCTACGACGTGGCTCGGAGCATCACCTCGTCCTTGCGGATTCGCCAAGTGCTGAGCGCCATCACCGAGCATGCCGTCGGTGTGACCAACGCCAAGGCCTGCGCCATCCGCCTGCTGAATAGGGACTCCTCTGAGCTGGAGTTGGCTGCGCAGTACGGCCTCAGTGACGAGTACAAGGACAAAGGCCCCGTCTCTCTCGATGGCAGTGAACTGGACCGCCAGGTGCTGGCCGGTGAGGTCATCGAGATCGCCAACGTGGCGCGGGACCCGCGGTTCCAGTACCCGCAGCAGGCGGCCGAAGAGGGCATCGCCTCTGTCCTGAGCGTTCCCCTGATGAGCAAGGACGATGCCCGGGGTGTCATCCGCATCTACAGCGCCAGACCCCATCGGTTCCGCCTGCGTGAGATTGAGCTGGTCCAGGCCTTCGCCCGGCAGGCGGCCATTGCGATCGAGAACGCCGAGCTGTACGAGGACATCCGGCGGAACTACTTCGAGACCGTCCGGGCCCTCACGATCGCGATGGAGGCCAAGGACAGCGCGACCTACAGCCACTCGGAGCGCGTAACCGAGTTGGCTGTGCAGCTCGCGCAGAAACTGGGCATCACCGACGATGACCTGGAGCTCCTGCGCTTCGGCGCGATGCTCCACGACATCGGCAAGATCGGCGTCGCGGAGTCAGCGCTGGAGGATACCGACCGCATCAGCGAGGGGCAGATCTTCTACCGCATGCACCCGCTCATTGGCCGCAGTATCCTGCAGCCCATAACCTTCCTGGCGCCGGTGCTGCCCGTGGTGGTTTCGCATCACGAGTACTGGGACGGGACCGGCTTCCCGCAGGGCCTCAAGGGCGACGACATCCCGCGGCTTGCGCGTATCGTGGCCGTCGTCGACCGCTACGAGCGGCTGGTCAACCCCGGCTTCACTTCCGAGCATGACCCGATCACGCCTCGGGAAGCCCTCGACACGATCATGGGCGAGTCCGGCCATCGGTTCGACCCGCAGATCGTCTCGGTTTTCAGTTGGATGCAGACCCATGCCGATAAGCCGACCAAGAAACCTGCCGAGGAGGATGCTGCTGCAGCAGTCGCCCCGGGCAGTGCTAGCTCAGAGGATGGGAAGTCAACCGAACCGGCGTCATGACCCCGACCGGGAGGAACACCGTGAGCATCGTCTGCCGCCGGCGGTCGGCAGTGCTGATAGGGCTTGCTCTGATCGCCATAGTGCCCTGCCATGCTCGGCCCATCGACGACGCTCGCAAGCTCGTGGGTAGCACCTGGTATACGGTATCCTTGCTGGACCAGCGCGCAGGATATGCGCGATCCGACACCACCCTCGTGACCTCCGCGGCGGGTCAGCCGCAACTGCGGGTGGTGGAGCGGATGCGTGCCCGGATCCAGCTCGCCGGGATGCCGGAGGCACTAACTCTCGACAGCGAGGTCGCCACCTACTACGACGCCGACCTGCGTCCGGAGCGCATGGTTATGCGCAATGACGAGTTCGGACGTGTGCGCGAGGTGGAGGCCGTACTGCGCGATGGTAACCTCGAGGTGACGCTGCGAGCCGGCGGCGAGGAAGCCCACAAGGTCGTGGCGACGACGCCCGCCTATGGTTCCGAGATGCAGCTGACCCTGGCGATCCTCCGAGGCGAGGCAAAGCCCGGCGACCACTTCGATGTGGAGGTGTTCAACCCCGAGTTGGTTGCCATCGACCACCACAGGGTGGCGGTGACCGACCGCGTGCAGCTACCCGACGGGCGTGCGGGCTACCGGGTCACCTCGACCAGCAGTCTGGTGCCGGTGGAGACCGTCAACGTCATCGCCGCCGACGGCACGCTCGTGTCCTCCTCGACGGCCTCAATCCTCAAGATGCAACTGCAAGAGGCCACCGAGACCGAGGCCCTCGCAGCGGCAGCGCCCCTCGTCTTGTCCAGCAGCATCCCCACCAACAAGGACATCGCCGACTACCGTCACCTCGCGCTGCTCAAGGTGCGACTCCGAGCGGGCGCTATTGGCGTTGGCGACCTGATTCCCGCGACGGTGCGCCAGGAAGTAGTCGCTGAGGATGGGGCGGTTGTGGTCACTGCGCGGCGCCTGCCCCGCGGGACCCGGAGTATCCCCCGGCCGGTGACCGGACCTGAGTTTGCGCCGTTTCTGGCGCCCTCCGAGCTGGCCCAGGTGAACGACCCCGGCATCCAGGCGCAGGCACGGGAGATCGTCGGCGAGGAGAAGGACTGCCGACGGGCTGCCGAGCGAATCGTGCATTGGGTGTTCGAGAACCTGGAGAAGGTAAAGAGCGAGCCGCGGCTGGTCTCGGCGCGCGAGATCCTGAGCCAGAAGAGCGGCGATTGCACGGAGCACGCGATTCTGTGCGCGACGCTCTGCGCAGCAGTCGGGATCCCGGCCAAGATGGTGACCGGCATCGCCTACGCTCACGGCGCCTTCTACTACCACGCCTGGAATGAGATCTACGTGGGCGAGTGGGTGGAGATGGACGGTGCCTGGGATGAGGCCGCCGTCGGTGCCGGGCATATCCGGATGACCGCCGGAGGGCTGGCGCCGGAGTCTTTGGCGAAGCTGGCTCTCGGGGCCGGACGGACTCTCGGTGCGCTGTCCGCCGAGATCCTCGACTACAAGCAGGACTGATCGGAAGGTTGCCAACTCGCCTGCTGCGGAAGGTCACAGGTCGGCGGGCTCCTCGCAGTACCCTACCTCACCAATCACACGGACGGGTGATCACATGAAGGCTTGCTTTTCCACCCTTGGCTGCCCGGACTGGAAGGTTGACCAGATACTGGCGTGCGTGAAGGACCTCGGCTTTGAGGGGATCGAGATTCGCGGGCTTGAGGGCGAGATGTTCGCTCCGAAGAGCCCGCATCTGCAGCCGGATTCGCGCTTCCTGCAGGAGCTGGAGGGTCTCGGGTGCGCCGTCGCGGGTCTTGGGAGCTCAGCGTCCTTCGGCAAGCCCGCCGAGGCGCTGGCGGAGTGCCGGGCCTACGTCGATGCGGCTGCGGCGATTGACTGCAGGCTGGTGCGCGTGTTCGGAGGGCGCGTCCCCGAGGGGATGGATCATGCCGAGGGAGCGAAGGCCCTTGCCCCTGCTCTGCGTGAGGCCTGCCAGTATGCGCAGGAGAAGGACGTCATCGTCGGGCTCGAGACCCATGACGACTGGTGCCGGGGCGACGAACTCGCGCTGATTCTGCAAACTGTGGATCACCCGGCGCTGCAAGTGATCTGGGACATGCACCACTCGTACCGGCATGGCGAGGCGCCCGCGGAGACCCAGGCAGCCCTGGGCAATCGGGTCGTGCACGTGCACCTCAAAGACGGGTTCGAGCGCGAGGGAAAGGTCGACTACCGGCTCTTCGGCGAGGGCGACCTGCCCCTGGTAGAGATGCTGCAGACGCTCAAGGATGCCGGGTATGAGGGGTTCCTCTCGCTGGAGTGGGAGAAGAAGTGGCATCCGGAGATCGCGGAACCTGAAGTCGCCTTCCCGCAGTTCCGGGCTAAGCTAACGGAACTGCTGTCGCAACTGGCCTAAGCAAACCCGCCGCCCCTGGCCCGGGCTACCTTCATCTTTGTCACGTGGTGCCGCCATGCGCAGACTGTTGGTCCTGCTCACGCTATCCCTGGGGTTGGCCGGTCTCGCCCACTGCCAGCCGGCAAAGAACACGGAGGAGAAGCCGGAGGAGCGTCTGGTTCCGGTCCTGGGGAGGATCCTCTGGGCCAAGCATGACCTCTCGAAGGCCCAGATACGCCTCTATGCCGACCCGGAGCAGCGCAAGCTCATCGACGTGTATCCGACCGGCGGGCCCAACGGCGCCTTCGTGATGGCGCTCGGCGCCGGGACTTACTACCTCATGGCCTATGCCGATGATGACGGCGACGGAAAGGTGAGCCCCGGCGACGGCATCGGATTCCTGGGAGTGGTCGACGAGGAGACCGGCCCGCAGCCGCTGGTGGTTGATGCAGGGGCGAACGCCCTGAGCGTGAGCATCCCGATCAGCCTGCGCGTGAACGAGGACCTGAGGCTTGAGCCGGTGCCGGTGCAGCCGCCCGAGTTCGTTCCGAGCGCCATGCAGAGCGGAGTCAGCGGAAAGGTGGAGGGCCTGCTGGAGGCGTCCGGCGAGAGACTCGTGCTGCTGGTGCCGCTGACGCTGGGCAATCCTCCGCAGGTGGCCACGGTCGCCGCGGACGGGAGCTTCTCGATCGTGTGCCCGCCGGGCGCGTACCAACTGATGGCGATCGAGAACCTGGACCAGTCGGAGGCGATCGATACCGGCGACCTGTTCGCGCTGCTGGACTACTCGCCGCGACTGGGCGTGTCCCTGCCAATTCTGCGGCTGGATGGCGAGCGTCCCGTGAAGGATATCTCGCTGGGTCTGGACTGGGCACTGGCCTCCGACGGACGGCTGCGCACCGGTGACGGCGCCGAGCTTGGCCCGCGGATCATGCCCGCCAGCCTGCCTGCGGTGATCAGCGGGACCGTCCTGCGCCGTGGTCAGCCCGTGCCCGGCGCGATTCTGCACGCTTATGCCGATCCGTCCCTGCGGGAGTTGCGTCAAGGCGCCAAGGCCGATGCCCAGGGGCGCTTCACCATGGCTCTGGACTCGGCTACCTACTACCTGACGGCGTTCCGCGATGTCGACGGCAATGGGTCGTCGAACACCGGCGATGAGCTGGGGTGCTTCGGCGTAACCGAGGCTGATCCCTCGGCGCCGCCCAAGGCGCTGACCCTCAAGGCCGCCGAACTGCGGTCGAAGGTCAACCTCGATCTCGTCGCGAGCATTGATGCCGACGGCAAGCCGGCAGCCCTGCCCGCGGAAGCGGAACCGTAACGCAGGCAGGGCGTCTTCCGGTCTGTTGTGGCTAAGGGATCTGGTCCTGGATGGGTGCGCGCTGGCGGAGGGGCAGGACGGGATCGTAGACGAAGTCCTTCGTCCGGCGGGCGAACTCCTCGCGGGCCTCCTTGAGCAGCTTCGCGTCTGTCAGCAGGTCGTAAGCGGTGAGCCCGAGGACCTGGACGGCGACGGCCAGGCCCTTCATGGCTGCCGGCGCGACGGACTGCAGGTGGACGAGGTAGTTGTGCCCCGGCGTGCCCTGCGCCCAGCAGGCGGTGTGAAGCACTGCCAGCGGCGCGATCCAGCTCACGTTGGCCTCGTCGCTCGAGCCCGCTCCCCTCGACGTGCTGATCTCCCGCACCTTCGAGTCAAACTCCCCCGTGATCCCAAGACTCTCCGCGAAGGCCCGGTCCTGCTTCGTGAACTTCGGCCCACCCACCAACTTCAGGTTCGCATCGAGGGCGCCGGCGATGGCGTCGTTTGCCAGGCGGTCGTAGCAGACGCTGAGGAGCGTGCGCTTCATCCGCGTGCCGGTGGCCAGGGCTGCACCACGCGCACAGTCATGGACCCGACGACTGACCTCGGCGACCTGCGGCCGGTCGGTGCCGCGCACGTAGTACCAGCTTCGCGCATAGGAGGGCACCACGTTCGGGGCCTTTCCGCCATCCATGATCGCGTAGTGGAGGCGGACCTGCGGCGGGACGTGCTCGCGGAGGAAGTTGACCGCAACGTTCATGATCTCGATGGCATCGAGGGCGCTGCGACCATCGTGAGGGTTCCCGGCGGCATGGGCAGTGCGACCGAAGAACTCGTAGGCCAGGGAGTCCATGGCGGTGCCACTGCCGCTGCTGGCTTCGTTGTGGACCCCGGGATGCCAGGCCAGACAGGCATCGAGCCCCTCGAAAGCGCCATCCCGGGCCATGTAGGGCTTGCCGACGAGGGTCTCCTCCGCCGGGCAGCCGAAGAGCCTCACCGTTCCCGGAATCTGCTGGGCCTCCATCACCCGGGCGAGGGCAATCGCCGCAAAGGTGCTGGCGGCGCCAAGGAGATTGTGGCCGCAGCCGTGTCCGGGGCCCTTTCCACCGGGGCCACAGTCAGGAAGGGCGTCATACTCGGCCAGCAGACCGATCACCGGGCCACCGGAGCCGTAGTCGGCGACGAAGGCATTTGGAATCAGCGGGAACTGCTGCGTGATGCGGAAGCCGTGGGCGACCAGTCGCTCCTGCAGGAGCGCCGCCGATCGCTCCTCGCGCATCGGCAGCTCGGGGTTGTTCCCGATGGACAGGGCGACCTCTTCGGACTCTTTGCGCAGCCGTCGTGCCTCGGCGATCAGGTTCTGCTTGAGGGCATCCACGAAAGGCGTCTCCTCTCGGCACGATGGGGACCGCCCCTGCAGGGCCGTCCCCATCTCGTTGCGTATCCATTGATTGTCGGTGAGGCAGACGGCCGGTTAGCCGCCGATGGTCCAGGTGTATGCACGACGCGGCAGCAGCGTCAGCTGCCCGGTGGAAGCCTGCGCTTCCCCCATCACGATGCCGTACTCGTAGTCGCCTGAATCCAGGTCGCGGGTCTCCGAGGTGCGTCCGGCGGGGATCGCCCACATCTGCTGAGCGCCCTCTCGCTCCATGACGACCATGATGTTCTGACCCGTCTGGTTCACGACCCTGAGGGTCGGGCGGTCGCTCTCGGTAGCCACGCTGGTGAGGCCGGGCTGTGCGAGCGCCGGAGCCGCTCCGCCCGCAGTCGTGGTGACGTTCAGCCTGCCCTCGGAGGCTTTGTACTGGAACTTCCAGCCCATGAGGTAGCCGATGGCCTCGATGGGCATGTACACGCGGCCATCATACCAGCAGGGCGCAACCGGGAGCTTCACGGTCTCCTCGCCATAGTCGGCGAGGTTCGAGCCCAGCATGATCTTGAGGACCTTCGGGCCGCCGGCGAGGGTCATCAGGCGGCTGTTAAGGGCGCTGCGAGTTGCCCCGAGGCCGAAGTACTCGGCAGCGGTCACCGGGACCATGAGCTGGCCCTTCATGCGGACGGCCAGGGGGCCCAGGTCGGTGTCGCGGCCATTGACGGCGATCTTGTACCAGGGCATCTGCGGGTAGCGATCTTGCTGGCCCGGGACGAGAAGCCAGTAGCCGGTGCTGAGAGCGGGCTTTACGCCGGGGACGCAACGGTCGCAAGGCTCTGCCCGGTAGCCGGCATAGCCCTGCTCCTCGTTGATGGGGAACTGCGCGAAGGCGGCAACGGCAAGCAGCGAGAACCCGACGATCAGGCCAGTGGTGATGGCGCGGCGTGTCATGCTCCGATCCCTCCCAGTTGCGGGTCAACTCCAGCCAAGGACGATGGGGCAACCTGCAGGGAGAGCCCGAACAGGGGCCCTCCCCGCAAGGGTTTCTAGAGCTTGACGATGCCGCCGGTCTCCAGGCTCTTGTGCACACCGGCAGCGATCTTGGTGGCCTCGAGGCCGTCCTGACCGGTCGGATAGCCGCTCAGATCGGCGATCTTGGCGCCGTCCAGCAGGACACCAAGATTGTATGCGAAGTCGGCGATGGAGTCCATACCATAGCCTTCCCAGATTTCGCGTCCCTGTTTGTCGAACTTCTGTCGCAGGAAGCTCTTGTTGTGGGTCTCCATTCCGGCCTGTGCCGTCTTGCCGGAGAGGATGCCGGGAGCATCCTTGGAGATGCAGGTGATCGTGCCGCGATCCTGGGAGTCGCACTCGAGCATGCCGTGAGTGCCGACCAGCCGGATGCCCTGGTTCACAACGGCCTCGAACTCGTAGGGCAGGATCCAGGAGGTGTCGAAGGAGACGGTCGCGCCGTTCTTGAAGGTGACCTTGGCGCTGACGCTGTCCCAGGTGTCTACGCCGAGGCTCTGGAGCCGGGCCTTGCAGCCGGTGGCCCAGACTTCGGCGCCGTCGGAGCCGATGAGGTAGCGGGCCAGGTCGTAGAAGTGGATGCCCAGGAACCAGGCCGGGGACGACTTGACCGCCCAGCCGGGGAACCAGTCTTTCGGCACCTCGATGCGGTCCTCCATGTGCGCATAGCCGTACTGGATCGCGCCGAAGTCGCCGGCGTCGATCTTCTGCTTCATGGCGATGTGGTACTCGTCATAGCGCTTGTGGAAGTCGACCATGAGCAGGATCCCGGCCTTCTCGCAGGCATCGATCATCTGCTGGCAGCCATCGACGGTGACGTCCAGGGGCTTCTCGCAGAGCACGTTCACGCCAGCCTCAGCGGCGGCCAGGACGACGTCCTTGTGGAAGGGGTCGGGCGTGACGACGGTGATGCCGTCCAGCTTCTCCTTGGCCAGCATCTCATGGTAGTCGGCGTACGGAGTGAAGTTGAACTCCTTGGAGCGTTCGTCAAGCAGCTTCTCGTTCAGATCGGCGGCGGCGACGAGTTCAGCGGCACCGATGTAGCCGAGCTGCCGGAAGCAGCGCAGGTGATTGATGCCGAAGGTTCCGATGCCAACAACGCCGATGCGTGGAATTGCCATGACATGTGCCTCCCAACAGACTTAGGGCCGACCGAAAGGCGGTCCGGGAAATCAGATGACGAAAATCTCTTCTTCCCCACTGCAGGGCCACCGACCTTCCGCCTCACAGCAGGACTCGGCACAGGCTACCAGAATTGCCAGGCTCCCTGCAAGAGCACCCAGGCGGCGAGCGCGGCATTTGCAGCGGCATGGGCCACGATGCAGGTGAACAGGTCGCGCCGCCAGTACAAGAGCAGGTTGAAGGCGGCGCCACAGAAAAGTGCGGCCAGCCACTCATGATGGGTCAGCCCGAAGAAGGCGACGGTGGCCAGAAAGGACAGCCAGGTGAATCGGCCAATCGGGACCGCGGCGAAGTTGTCCTTCACCAGGAAGCGAATCAGCCAACTGCGCCAGAACAGCTCCTCGAAGACCGGCACCAACAGCACAGCTCCGATGAGGCGGAACAGCAGGGCCACAGGCGGCGGCACAAGGGAGCCCTCCGCAAAGGGATCGAAGGCACCCGTGAGCTTGTCGGCATGTTCGAAGTGCTGCAGGCCTGTCTGCTGGAGAGCCCTCCACTCGTCGCTTGATTGCGGGTAGAAGGGGTCGAGGCCGAGCCAGGCCACGATGACCAGCACACCCACCAGGGCAGCGACGACCAGTGCCGACGACCAGCGCACAGACACCTCGGTGTAGCTGCGGCGGTAGTGCCACAGCAGGTAGCCGACCACGAGCACCTTCACGAGGTAGACCGCCGAGCGGTAGGTCTCGGGAAGGTAGTCGGCCGCCATCGTCAGGACCCCAAAGGCGGCGTAGGGGACCACGTAAGGCAGCGCCTCGGCCAGAACATCGCGGTCCTGTCCGGGCTTCGCGCTGGTCTGCGGGGCCCCGGAGGGGTCCTGAAGCCCGCTCACGATTTGTCCGCCTTTGAGGAGCCCCAACCCCAGGCAGTCTGAGGTTGACTGAGGGTCGGCCGCGGTGGCTCCTGTCCGGGAGTGAGGGTGCTGAGCAGGTCTACGGAGGCGTCCTCGATCTGCCCGCCGGCCTCTGGCACGAGCTTGCTGCTCATGGCGAGGCGAGTCTCGTAGCCACCGCCTCGCGAGCTGAGTGCTTCGGCGGTCGGGACATAGCCCACGCAGCCGTTCGCCAGCTCGACCACCCAGGTGTAGGGGAAGCTCGACCGGGCCTTGATGTTGAGGCCGAACCGGCAGAAGTACTCGGCGGGATTGGCGGCATAGACGGCCGGGCCGATCTGGATCGCCTGGATCTCGGCCGGGACTTCAGGCTCCCACTTGTTGGCCTCGTGGAGCAGGACCTCATCGCGGGCGAAGACCCAGTCTCCGCCCTTGTCAGGCTCGGTGCGGACCATCTTCAAGGCGGCCTCGAAGCGCTCCTCGGAGACCTCACGGGGCCTGAGCTTGATCCGGCGAGTGACGGCCGCAAGGGGAGTGACCTCACCGGGCTCTGCGTCGGCAAGGACCTTGAGGGCCTCCGCACCAACCTTGTGGCCGACGCGACGGGCCCACTTCTCGCCGAACTCGCGCTCCTGCATCGAGAGGTTGTCGACCTGGGTGATGTCGCCGCAGGCGCCGTTGAGGAAGACCACGGTGGCCTTCGGATTCAGGGAGTCGGTGATCAGCGTCCGCATCCAGTAGGGCCAGTCGGCGGACAGGCCGCCACTGAAGACGGTACCGTGGCAGGTGAAGTTGACGACGGCGCCGAGGAACCGGCCCTCGGGTGTCCAGGCGCTGAGGACGCCGACCTCCGGATCCACGGGACCGGCAGGCTCGAGGATGTCAGGGTTGCCCTTGCCCGGGTGCGTCGTCTGAGTTCCGTCTTTCATCCTGAAGCGGCGGTTGAAGGCCACCGTCTTCTCCTCGCCGCGACCGAAGGCCAGCAGGGCCCGTTGCTTGCGCTGATCGGCGAGGAGGACGGCTGTGGCGATCTGGGCGCTGAGGTCGCGCAGGTACTCAGGGTCGGCCGCCATCGCGTGGTCCTGGGCCAGCTTCTCGCACAGTTCCGGGTCGAAGGCCTGGGAGAACTCACCTGGGACCGCACCCACCGAGGGACCGGCGTTGTGGCTATGCGAGCACCCGACCAGGACGTTGGTCGCCGGGATGCCGCTGCGCTCCTCGATCATCTCGCGGGCGGCCTGGACGGTAGAGTGGCGGATGGAGAGAGCATCGACGCCGACGAGGGCAACTCGCGTGTCGCCGTCGCCGATCACTACTGCGCTCGCCAGCAGCGGATCATGGACGCTGGTGCCGTAGCGCTTGCCGAGGCTGCCGGGGACCTCCTTGCCGAGTGGCGGGGTGATGTCCGCGACAGCAAAGCCTACGAGCATGGCAGCTGCCTCCTGTCAGAAGTGCTAAGGGCACCGGCCTGGTCATCACAGGTCGCCGGAGCTCCAGCCTAGGGCGGTGCAGTGTTCCGCTCTGAGGGTACGAGGGCCTCCCTGCAGGGGTCGTCTGGGAGGGACAGACGAGCGAGTGGGTCAGACGGCTTCCTCTGCCGGTAGCTGCAGCGGGTAGTCCGCGTGCCTGTAGAAGAAGCGGATGAACTCGTTGTAGACGGCCGGGGCGATGTCGGGGCCGATGCTGTGACTGCCGAGCACCAGACCGCCCTCCTTGCCGGCCGAGAGCACGTCGAGGACATGCCTGTGCAGGGCCGACTCGTCACCGGCAGGCAGGATGACGGAGTTGCAGATCCCGCCCACGAGGGCAAGGCGATTGCCGTACCGGGCTCGCAGCTCACTGGCCCGCAGTCCCGCTCGGGGTTCGACCGGGTTGATGCCGTCGAACCCAAGGTCCACGAGCAGGTCCAGCACGGGGCCAAGGTTGCCGTCGCTATGGAAGATGATCTTGCGGGCCCCGGCGGCGCGGAAGGCCTTGATCATGTAGGCCCAGGCCGGGGCGAGCACCTTCTCGGCGGTCCGGGGAGAGAACATGGGGCCCTGCAGGGAGGCCATGTCGTCGTAGACCCAGATCCCGGTGTCGTACAGGTCCCAGCGGCGGAGCTCCTCAAGACCGATGGAGGTCAGATGCCGGGCCATCCAGAGCGCAAGCTCGGCAGCGAGGTGCGGATCGGCCGCCAGGTCCATCAGGTAGTTGGCTTCACCGCGCAGGAAGCAGGTGCGTATGAAAGGCCCGCCGACCTTGGCGAAGACGCAGTAGCGCTGCTTCCACTGCTCCATGACAGGGTCGAGGTGAGCGTAGCGGGACTCGCTCTCCGGGGGATCGATCGGCAGGTCGGCGAAGCGAGAGGGATCGAGCAGGTCGTCTTCGAGCTGTCGGCTGAAGTAGGCGCCCTTCGTCTCGGAGATCACGCGTCCCCAGCCGTCGCGGCGGAGGGTAGTGTCGGGGGTCTGCGCAAGAACCTCGGCTCGTGAGGGTGCGAGGGTCTCGTCACCGGCGGCGATGCGGATATCGACTGCGTAGTACTCAGAGGGGTCGGTTGTCGGCTTCAAGCTTAGGTCTGTACGCCAGCGGGAGACCCATTCCGGCCAGTAGGTGTCGAATAGGGGCACGCGGTCGGGCTGGCCAAAGTCCAGGGCCGTCATCACGCGTTCTTTGCTTGTCATCGGTACGTCCTCCGCCCCGAGGGGGCCTTTGGCGCCTCATATCCAGAGGCAGTACTCCTGGGAGATAGTCGTTTTGGGGCCGTGGCCGGGATAGACCACGGTGTCACCGGGAAGGGTGGTCACAAGGCGCTTCAGGGAGGCCCGGATCTGCGCCTCGCTTCCACCGGGGAAGTCGGTGCGACCCATGCCACCGGCGAAGAGCGTGTCGCCGGTGAAGACCACCTTGTCGAGGAGGAAGGAGCAGCTACCGGGTGAGTGTCCCGGCGTGTGCCAGACCTTGACGCTCAGGTTACCGACTTGCAGTTCGTCACCTTCGGCGAAGGTCCCGTCGACCTTGCAGGGCTTCGGGCGCATGCCGATGAGCAGCCAGTGCATGGGCGGGTTCTCGACGGCGTCGCGATCTGCCTCGTGAACCAGGAGACGGCCGCCGACCAGCTGCTGCACCTCGCGGTTGGCCTCGATGTGGTCGGGGTGACCGTGGGTGTTGAGGATGCAGTCGATCTGCAGGTCGTAGCCGGTGACGGCATCGGCGATCTTCTTGGCATCCCCGCCCGGATCGATGATGAAGCCGTGCTTGGTGGCGTCACAACCGACGATATAGCAGTTGGCCATCAGTTGGCCGACTTCGAGGCACTGAATCGTGATGCTCATGGGTGGATTGACCTGCGCGGAGGGAGTGAGTGGCTACAGGTGCTCGGCCCCGAGCCTAGCCAAGGACGCCGTTTGACGGCCCACGAAGGTCCTCATCGCCGAGGTCGGCGACCGGGGCCCCCTGCTCGGCGCTCCAGCCACAGCGGAGGCGCACGCGACGCACATAGTCGAGGTCGTACTCATCCAGCAGTCCGGCGTAGTCGTACTGACGCTGGGCTTCCTGCTCCAGGCCCATCATGGATAGCTGCTCGGCGAGCAGGAACCTGTAGGCGGCGTTGCGCGGCTCGATGCGGACGGTGCGCCGGAAGGCTCGCAGGGCCTCGTCATTGCGCCCCTGGACGGCATACACAACGGCCAGTCGCACGTGATAGAAGTCGTCGGCCGGTGCGTGGCGGCAGGCGAGTTCGTAGCTTCGTGCGGCCTCGGCCCTGCGTCCCTGGCGCAAGCGGACCTCTCCGAGCTTGAAGTGGTAGAAGGGGTCCTCGGGAGACAAGTCGACGGCACGCAGGAACTGCTCCTCGGCATCCTCGTGTTGCCCCAGGAGGAGGAAGAGCTCACCGAGACGGTAGGCGTAGTACGGGCGCTCGGGGTCGCAGGAGACAGCAGACGACATGGCCTTGAGGGCCGCCCTCGCCCGTCCGAGGGAGAGGAAGAACTCGCCCAGGGAGAAGTGGCACTCGGCGTGACGCGGCTCCGTCTTGAGTACCTTGCGGTAGGCGCGGTAGGCCTTCGCCGGCATCTCGTTGGCGAAGTAGGTATCCGCCAGGGCGACCCGGGCTGCGACGTTGCGACCATCGAGCTCAGTGGCACGCTCGTACTGCTCGATGGCCTGATCGAGCAGCCCTTCCTGAATCAGTTGATCGCCGATGCGACGACGGATTTCCGCTTGTCGCTTCTTGGCGAGGCTCTTGCGCCGTTGGATTCGCTCGTTGGACGACATGGCTCGGATAGGGCAGCGCCCTAGAAGGCTCCTGTGGAATCCAGTAACAACGTGATTGGTCCGTCGTTGGTCAGAGCAAGGTGCATATGTGAGCCGAAGACGCCGCACTGCGAGGGCACCTGGGCTGAAAGCAACTCGCAGAAGTCGTCGAAGAGGCCGGTGGCGACCTCCGGCGGCGCAGCGTTCGAGAAGCCAGGCCTGCGACCTTTGCGACAGTCGCCGTGGAGGGTGAAGTTCGGGACCACCAGCACTTCTCCGCCGATGTCGAGCACTGACAGGTTCATCTTACCCTCCTCATCGGGGAAGATGCGCAGCCCGGCGATCTTGTCGGCAGTCCAGCGCAGGTCCTGGGGCGTGTCCGTCGGTCCGAAGCCGACCAAGAGGACGAGCCCCTGGCCGATCGAGGCATGCCGATTGTCATCGATGGTGAGCGTAGCCTCACTCACCCGTTGTACCACAGCGCGCAATCGCACGACCTCCCTTGCACATTAGGATGATACCTGCCGGGCAGACCTGAGTCAAACCACCCGCGTCGGCGCAGGAGTGTGACGACCTGGTCACCGAGGCTGGAAGGTGGGGTCCGTCGCATCGGTACCGAGGGCGAGGGTTTCGCTCCTTCGCCGGTCATGCTATAATCCGCCCAACTTCCCCTGAGATCTCCTCTATGGATTACCGTGAACGATGGCAGCAGCGACGTCGCAAGGAGGCCCGCCGGAACTACACGACGGGTGCTGCGATCCTGGCTGTTCTTGTGGCGGTCATCGGGTTGGTGCGAATGCACCGCGACGGGCGGCCGCTGTGGTGCTCGCAGTTTCAGCAGGCCTGCCCAATCTACTTCACGCCCTCCGGTAACCTGTTGTACTGCGCGCTCCCCTCTGGTGAGGCCGTGGCCTTGCGCCTCGACAACGGGAGACGGGCCTGGAAGAAGGTCCTGCTTCAGCCCGACAGTTTCGGCGCTCCTCCGGCGGTCAGTGCGCCGCTGGTGGTTCTGGGCGATGACGGCGGGCGAGTCACAGCCTACGACGCAGGGTCTGCGACTCCGGTGTGGCAGTTCTGCGCACAGGGACCGGTGCGGTCGCCACTCCTGATAAGCGACGGCGTGGTGTTCTTCGGCTCCGACGGCGGCCAGGTTCATGCCCTGGAACTGGCGAGTGGCCGCGAGCTGTGGCGCTATGAAGTGGGTGCCCCGGTGAACTGCGGCGCGGTCCTGTGCAACGGGGTGCTGGTCGTCGGCGCCATGGACGGCAGCATCCTGGGCATCGACGCCGGAACCGGGACACGTCGCTGGGACTTCCAGGTGGGAGCTTCGGTGATGGCGACCCCGGCGCTGATCAGCGGCCAGGTGATCGTGGGAGCCGACAATGGCACAGTCTACCAACTGGACCCGATGACGGGGCGGAGTGTCGCCAAGGCCGACGTGCCGGAGTCGGGGCTGATTCGGTCCGCGCCCGTGGTCGATGCTTCGCGGGTGTATGTGGCGACGACGGATGGCTGGCTGATGGCGATGGAGCGGACCGCCCTGGGTAGAGTGTGGTCGCGCAAGCTCGGACGCGAGATCTCCGCCGGCCCGGCGATCGACGACACGTATCTGTACTGCGCGACCGGCGAGGCGGAGGTGCTGGCCATCGACAAGAAGACCGGGCGGATCCGCAAGCGATGGGACTGCCCGGCCCGGGTGGAAGGGTCACTGGTGGCTCTGCAGGGGATGATCGTTGCTTCTACGGCCGACGGCCAACTGATCGCCTTCCGAACTTTGCCCTAAAGAAACGCCGTGCCCTCTCAGCGCCCCAGAAGTCGCCGGGTTATCTCCGCGGCGACTCCTTTCTTCCCCGGCAGCCAAACCTGCAGGCAAAAAAAGACCCGCCGTAATCATGAGGTGCTGTTCCCGACCACCTAATGAGTTCTGGCGGGTGCCTCCCCCAGGGTTGATGCCTATAAACCCCCCTGGCGAAAGCGCAGGTTCACCTTGATCGAGCCGTCGCTTAGGGTTGACGCACTGTCGCCAGGAAGGTTCAGTTTTTTTGCCTGAGGCAGGTTCTTTTGTAGGAGAGCCCTCAGGTCACTGCTGCGCCATGAAGCGGTCGACGTCTTGTCGGAAGGAGGCTCCTTCCATCGGCCCCTTGCGGGTAGCGCCGAGACCACCGCAGGCATTGGCAAGTCGGCCGACCTTCTCGAGCGGGAGCCCCTCCAGAAGACCCACGACGCAGCCGGCATCAAAGCAGTCCCCGGCACCGGTGGGATCCACTGCATCGACCTTGAAGGCCGCTACCTCGACCATTTCGCCCGATGCATAGAGGGTGCAGCCCGCTGAGCCCCGCTTGAGTGCAACCACCTCGGCACCTCGATCCAGGAGCGCCTTGCAGGCCGCGTCGGCGCCGTCGACGCCGGTGAGGATCTCGGCTTCGCTGGAACTGGGCAGCACGAGGTTCGCGCAGTCCATGACGGGCTTGCAGACCTTGCGCAGCGCTTCCTCGCCACCCAGAAGCTCGGGACGCAGGTTCGGATCGAAGGAGACCTTCCCGCCGGCGGCCTTGGTCAGCTCGCAGGCCAGGTAGCATTTCCGCCGCATCTCTTCGCCCGCCGACAGGGTGGAGCCGCAGACATGCAGCCACTTGACGCCCTGGAACTGGTCGGCAGTCGGGTCGGGCAGTTGGCCCGCGGCACTGTTGGCGATGTGGAAGATGAACATGCGCTCGCCGTCGGCGAAGTAGGTGACGAAGGCGCAGCCGGTCGCCAGACCCTCAACACGCACGACGGCAGAGGCGTCGACACCGTCGGCCTGAAAGCGGTTGACGAGGCAATCGCCGAAGCCGTCCTTGCCGCAGGCGCCGAGGAAGCCTACGGTGTGCCCGAGCCGGGCTGCCTGGTCGGCGAAGATGGCAGGAGCGCCGCTGGGGAAGGGGCCGACGAAGTCCCCGGCCTGATCCAGAGGTACGTCGACCTCCTTGCGCATGATCTCGACAATCAACTCACCAATCGACAGGATTTCGTTGGCTCGCATGGCTACCTCCAGATATGGGTAAATCGTCCACGGCCGGTCGCTGCCTGTATGGTGTGCCCGGTGGCAGGAACGGCACGGCCAAGCCCTTCAGACAAGACGTCAACGGTCGCATTATACCGCTTCGTGGCTCTCGTGGGGCAGGGGGATTGTCAGCGCCGTTGGGAGGGTTGCTTCGCCTGTCCACAGGGCTGTGGAGAACTGGCGCTTGCCGACCTTCACCGCTGGAAGCCGAAGCGGCCCCTCACTCCCCGGCCCTCTCTCCACTCGTGGAAAGCTCTGGTTCCGCTCCTCACCAGGAAGTGGGTGAGCGCCCAAGGTGGAGAACTCTTGCGCTCTCAGCGCAGGCCGGTTTACAATTCCACGATACTACTGACAGGGGAACCGCCGGTCTGACCACGCTGTTGAACCGATTCAGTGCAGCGCGTGTCTAATCAAGCGGTGATAGGAACAGTGATGGTCCAGCCCAGGCGCGCCTGGACGCTGATCGCGAGTGTGACCGCCTTTGCCCTCGCAGTCAGTGCCCTTGCCGCGCAGCCAAAACCAGCCAACAAACCTAACTCGTCGCAGAAGCCTGCCGCTCAGGTAGCTGCGGCGAGTAATGGTGTCTCCAAGCCGGCCGCACCGAAGGTGGCGACGCCCGCAATCAAGTCGCTGCCTGCGATCCCGGCCAGCAACCTACCGCGGATTGAGAGGCTCCTGGCCACTCCCCGTGCACGACTTACCCTCCACCCGTCGCTTTCCGATCCGAGCCAGCTCGTGGAGCTCTCCGGCCGGATGGGCTGCAGTTACAGCCTGCGGTCGATCGCTGCGGGCGTGTTCGAGTTCCTCTTCCCCGGCGCAGGGCTTTTCCACCGAGGCGACCCTCTGTTCCGGCTCTACGACCCGGCCATCCTGGCGGACCTGACGGCTGCTCAGCAGGCGATGCAGGAGGGCAGCACCACGCCGCTCTTGATTGCGGGAGCGCCGGTGCGACGAGGCCTGGTCTCGGCGGTGCCCCTGGGGATCGGTCGAGTTCAGGTCGTGGGCGTTCCGGGAGACTTCCCGTCGCCAACGCTGCGGGCTTCGTCACCGACCCTCAGCAGGCCGGCGGCTACGTCCAGCCGCCGTGCAAGCAGTGCAGCTCCCAGTCCTCAACCGGCGAGACCTGCGGCGCAGCCAAAGAGGCCTGCTCGTCTGAGGATCGCACCGGCGTCAAGAGCGACGGCCGGCGTCGACCTCAAACCTTACGAGTCGGCTGTAGACGGGGCGCAGGCGGACCTTGCGGAGGCCGAGAGCGCGTCGGCAACCAGGCAGCAGGACTACGACGCCAAGAAGCGGCTCGTCGACCTGGGTGCTCTGGCCCAGCGGTCGCTCGATGAGTCGGCCAGTCGGCTGCAGGTAGCCAAGAACCGTGAACAGGACGCACGCGACCGTCTCGGCGCCGCCAGGGACCGACTGGCGCAGGAGAAGGAGCGGGCTACCCGGGTTGCCGCTGAACAGCGCGAGAGTGACCGCGTGGCGGCAACAGCGTCCGGCGTTGAGGTGATTCGCGGGGCCCAGGGAGGGCAAGGCTCGAACCGGGGTGCGGAGAACGCGGTGCAGGTGATCCGCGGACTGTCCGGCAACCGGCCCACCCAGCTGGCTGCAGCGAGACCGACCGCGACGCCCCGAGCCTCGACGCGCACAGCCCAGACCGCCTCGCGGCGGTCAACTTCCTCGCCGGTGTACAGGTCTTTGCCCGGTCCGCCGCCTTCGAGCGGGCTGCAGTACCGCGGCACCGGCACGACGATGGTCTCGCAGACCTTCGGGAAGACCCCCGAGGAGCTGAACCGCCTTACCCAGGAGAGATGGACCGAGTACCATGCTCCGGCGGACGGGTTCGTTGCGCAGCGCCTCGTCAAAGACGGCACGCTCATCCAGCCCGGCCAGGAACTCCTGCGGGTGATCAATACCCAGTGGGCACGGGCCTACCTGACGGTCGCCCGGGAGGATGTAGAGCAGTTCCGCCCCGGCACAGTCGTCACGGTCACCTTTGATGACTATCCCGACGTGCTCTTCGAGGGCTGGATCAACTCGCTGGGCAGGGCGCCGGAAGCCGACGGCTACCGAGCGGAGATTCTGGTCTTCTGCCGCGAGGGCTACTTCGGGACCGACGCCTTCGCGACACTGCAATGGCTGGCGCTCGCGACTCCGCTCCAGGACAGCGGCGACCAGGTGGACCCGGTTGAGGCCGTGGTGGAGGACACGCCCGAGGCGCACTACACCCGTGACCTCAATGGGCCGCTGTCGCTCGTGCCGCGCGACATCTACGCGCTGAGTGTTGGGCTCGACCAGCTCAAGCGCTCGGAGACAGAGTACCAGGGCCAGTTGCAGCTCGTGGAGCTGTCCGGCCCCGAGGGTACCAGTCCGTCGGCCGACTCGCCCAGCGTCAGGCGCCTGGCAGCACTCAGGAAGTGGCGCGAGGGTTTCGTCGAGGGGATGACGCGCACGATCTTCGACCACAACGTGGTGCTCACCTATCCGAGGTCGGGCGAGATCCGTCGGGCGATTGAGAAGATGGCTACGGCGCAGGTCACGCATGACCCCAACTTCTGCGCACGAACCATGCGCGAGGCACTCGGCTGGGGTCTCGGCGACGCCCACGTGTGGGCCGAACTGCTACCCTCTCGCGGGTACATCGCTCGACGTGACGGCCTGGCGCGACCCGGCGATATCCTGGTGTGGCCCTACACCTTCCCGCCGCGGGGCAGTCAGCACATTGGAGTTGCAGTTCAGCAGAACGGGCGGCTGATGCTGCTGTCGAACCTGAACGGGCGTCTCGGAACCTCCGCGATCGAGGGCGGCTACCTCGCCTTCTACGATCCGCGACAGACGGGTTCCGGCCGGTAGCAAGCCGATCTACTGTCGACCCTCAGGGCCCTTCGACTACCTGGTCGGAGGGCTCTTTCGTTTGCAGAGGTGAGTTCGCGAGCCAGTGGCGGCCCTCCCAGGCAGGCAGCAAGAAGGGCAGAACCACACGGGGTCCTGCCCTTCGCTTGTCCTCAGGCTGGGAGATCGACAGACTCTACTCGGCCAGCGCGATCTCCACCATCTGGTGGCCGTCGACTCGCGGGATTACGAACTCCACGCGGTCGCCCACTTCTTCGAACTCCAGCGGCACTCCCTGCGGCACCAGCTTCACCGACTGCACCCTTCCCTCGACGCGTACCGAAGTCTTGAGGCTGTAGATCGGGAGCACCTCCTCGATCACGTCGAAGTCGCGCCCACGGCGCTCGGGGACATAGTGGAGCACATGCAGGACCAGCCGGTTCTGCTCGGGCTGAGCGTTGAGGGTCATCAGCGCGGTGCTCGGAGCGTTGGTGGTCACCAGGGGCTCCGGCAGCAGGAGCTTGAGAGCGTTGACGACGAGCTTCTTGCACCACAGCGGCGCGTTGCGGTCGTACTGTGTGAAGACCGGGTGCATGAGGTAGATGCAACTTCCCTGGCGCACGATGCCGGGGTAGTCGGCCGATCCCTGCGCGGGCGTGTGACGGTGTGAGCAGAAGTGCTCCCAGGTGCGGTTGAAGTAGGGTCGGATCACCGGCGAGAGCACCTCGGCGCCGGCAGCGGGCTCGACCGCAATCCCCTTCATGTACATGACATGGCCGGTGTCCGCCAGGCCCTCGTGCAGCTTGCCGGGGACGAGGAAGTCCGGTGAGAACTCCGCTTCGCCGCGATAGGTCACGCCAAGCTCAGGCACGTTGAAGCGGTCGCCCTGTGGAGCCAGGCCGGACTTGTAGGAGGCCAGGATCGCACCACCGGCGGCAACGTACCGGCTCAGCTTCGCGGAGAGCTCGTCACTTACCTGGATCTCATCGGGCAGGACCAGGACGCGGTATTTGCTGAAGTCGGACTGCGAGTCGATGATGTCGAACTGGAGCTTGGCTTCCTGCAGCATTCGAGTTGCACCGATGGCCGCTGCCGGAAGGCCGCCATGGCCACCCGTTCCGGCGAACTCCTCGGGAGTCAGCAGCCCGAGGTCGACGAGCGGCTGAGCACCCTTGCACCAGGGCTCCGCCGCCTCGACCTTCTCATAGACCGGACCGATCAGAGCATAGGTGTCGGCGTCGATCTTGCCGGTCGGGTGGAGCTGATCGCCCACGGAGCACTTGGCGCCCAGGGCCAGCATGTTGAGGCACTCGAACTCCAGCGCCGCCGGATTCTTGAAGGAGGAGAAGTCGCCCCAACTGGTGTGGAACTTGCCGGTCATGCCGAGGCAGTCCAGCCCCAGGCCACGCGCATAGCGCTGAGCCAGCGGGAAGTGCATGTAGCCCCAACCGCCACTGGGTAGCGACTCGAGCTCCAGGTGGGAGAAGGCGCCGATCATCTTGCGGTGCTTGGGGCCGCAGTGGCCGGAGTTGAAGAAGACGGAGGCCTCCGGGTGGTAGCTCGTGACCAGCCGGTAGAAGCGGTCCTGGAAGTCGAAGAGGACCTTGTCGGCGTAGTCACGACGGCTCTCAGGCTTGGAGGGGTCGAGGCCCTCCTCAATCATCCCCTCCAGGCACCAGGGGCAGCAGCACGGCATGGCGGCGACGATGTCGAAGAAGATGCCGTCGACGGGCATCGTCTCGCACACCTCGCGAGTCTGTGCCTCGAGGAAGTCCAGGTAGGGAGTGTTCAGACAGAAGCGGCGGTAGAAGCCGGCCTCGAAGGGCTTGGTGCCGGGGATACGGCCCTCTTCGTCGACGACCAGCCACTGGGGGTGACGTCGGCAGGTGTACATGTCCCACTGCACGGTGATGTAGATGGGCACGCGGATGTCCCGAGCGTGGCAGGCGTCGATCTGCTCTTTGAGGAGGTTGCAGGTGAGGTTCGGGTGGCGCCGCTCGGGGAACTTCGCCGTGTCGTGGTAGATCATCCCGTGGTGGCAGCGGGAGAAGCAGGTGATGGAGTCGACATGAGCCGCCTTGAGGGTGTCGGCGAACTCGTCGGCATCGAAGGCGCTACCGATGCCGGGGATCAGCTCACTGGTGTGGAAGTCGAGATGGACCTGACGGAACCTGAGGTCGAACATGGCCTCACTCCTAGGCGTAAAGTATTGGCGCCGCAGACAGCAGACACGGCTCCGTGCAGGCGGCTTCTGCAGGTAGTCGTCGTAGAGGGCCGGCGGTCACAACCTTTGCCGAGGCGGCCGCGAAGTGGGCTTAGAGCCCGAAGATACGCTTGGCGTTGAGGCCCAGGATCTGCCGCTTGTCGTCATCGCTGATCCGCGCCATGAGCAGTCGCCCGAGTCCGGGACGCGGGTCGATGAAGGGGTTGTCGGTGCCGAAGAGGATCTTGTCGACCCCGAGGCGCTCGACCATCTCCTCCAGGCAGCCGTAGAGAAGGATCGACCCGGCGACGTCGAAGTACAGGTTGTCGTGCGCCTTGGTCTCGGCCGCCGCCTCATCGACCATCTGCCAACTCGTTGCCGAGTGCGCAGTGATATACTTCGCCTCCGGGTACTTCTCGGCCAGCCCGGCGAGGACGCTCGGTCCGCCGAGACGGTCACCGGCCCAGGAGTGCACCAGGATGGGCAGACCGTGGGCCTGGGCGTACTCGTAGACGGGGAAGTAGTTCTCACCGGAGGCCTTGTACTGATGGGTACCGGGGTGGATCTTGAAGGCGCAGATCGGCCCCTGCGAGTCCCAGTAGTCGATCTCGGTCTGGATCTCGGCGGCGCCGGCGTTCGGGTTCACGGTAATGTAGGGCACGATGCGTCCCGGGAACTGCGCAGCGGCTGCCGCGACCTCCCGGTTGCCCCTGTGATAGTCCGGGCCGATGCAGACATGCGGGCTGACGATGGCAACGTCGATGCCCAGCAGGTCCATCGAGTGGACCATGGCTTCCGGCGAGCCGTCCTCCGGCACGTGGAAGTTGTACCACGGTCCCATGTGGCAGTGACTGTCGATCACGAGCTCACCGGCAAGCGGAGTGCCGGTCTGCAGGGCCTCTTGAAGGGTCATGATCTGGCTCCTGATGAAGGCGTTTGGGGTTACGTGCGGCCAGGCTACAGGCCCAGCAGGTTCTTGAGTGTGCCACCGGCGATGGCCTGCTTGGCCTCGTCGGGAAGCTCGGCATAGACGATCTGGGCGATGGGGCCGCCGGTCTCGAGCTTCGGGAGGTTGGTGCCGAAGAGGAGGCGCTCATGGCCGAAGCGGCGGCAGATGTCCTCGATGCCTCGGAAGACCTGGTGAGTGGTGGTCTCCAGATACAGGTTCGCGTGCTTGTCCATGAGCGGGTAGAAGTAGCGGTCCATGCGGTAGTAGCAGTTGAGGACGATGACCGGCAGTCCGGGATGGGTCTGCAGCACACCCGCGATGTCATCCCAGGTGGTCTGGCCCATCTCGATCAGGACGGGAACCCGGCGAGCTTCGAGAGCCCCAAGGGTATCGGCCATGCACCAGTTGGTGAAGCGGAACTGCTGGTCCTTGGGGAACAGCCGCACTGCCCCATGGGCCTCGTGGACCTGAGCGGCGAACTCAGCGGGCGAAGGCATCTCCTCGGTGGCACCGGGAAGCGCCGCAAAGCACGGAAAGAGGCGGTCCTGTGCCGCGATCTCCTCGACGAGGGTCTCGTTGCCGTCTCGTGGCGACCACTGCGCAGCGAGGCTGTGGTGAACGAGTGCTCGCGAGATGCCCGCGTAGTCCATCTCGGCGAGGATCCCGTCAGTTGTAGTCAATTCGCCCGGACGCCAGACCGTCGGACGCCCGATTCTGGCATTGCAGTCGAAGAACTCCAGCTTGGTGGCCAACATCGGTGCCTCCCTCATCTTATTGGGGCGTGCAGAGGGTTTCCCCGTCCGGTCCAGCAGTCCTTCCTGAGGGCTCGGAAAGTGATGTATACTACCCAGGATTTCGCGAAGTTGGCGCCGCCGGAAGCGGGCGGCACAGCCAAGGGAAACACCGTAGATTCAGATGGAGAAGACAATGAGCGTCAAGCACCAAAGACCCGCCGAATCCGCCGTCGTATGCGAGACCCTGGTGAGCTCCGAGCGCGCCTTCGAGGGGCGTCTGATCAACCTGCGCGTGGACCAGGTAGAGCTGGACGGCGGCAAGCTGGCACGACGCGAAGTGGTGGAGCACCGCGGAGCTGTGGCGATCGTGGCTCTCACAGCAGACGACCAGGTGGCGCTCGTGGAGCAGTGGCGGCATGCCGCCGGAGAAGCTCTGGTGGAGATTCCGGCAGGGACGCTGGACCCCGAGGAAGACCCGGCTGAGTGCGCCCTGCGCGAGCTGGGTGAGGAGACGGGATTCGCCGCCGGGCGGCTGGATCACGTGGTGTCCTTCTGGTCCGCGCCGGGCTTCACCACCGAAAAGATGCACCTGTTTCTTGCACGAGACCTTATACCGGTGCAGGCTGAGGCCGATGAAGACGAGAGGATCGACGCCTTTCTCGTCCCCTGGGAAGAGGCCCTGGCGATGTGCGCCGACGGACGTATTCAGGATGCCAAGAGCATTGCCGGGATACTCTCGGTGCAGCGCTTCCTGAGCCGAGACGGGCACTAGCCGACTCGCCCAGGGCCTGAAGACCGCCCTGGGCAGGCGTGGTTCGAGTACCTTCTGCCTGCCCCGAATCACAGTGGTGAGGGGGTTTCCGACCCATGATGAACCTTGCACCCGCCGAGTTAGGCGACCTGTCGCGGCTGCTGCGACTGGAATGGCTGGAGACCAATGGTCTGGGCAGCTATGCGATGGGGACCGTAGCCGGTGCGAACACGCGCCGGTATCACGGATTGCTGTGCGCTGCTGTGAGGCCGCCGGTGGACCGCCGGATGATGCTGCAGACCCTTGAGGTTGAGGTCCGCAGCAACGGTGAGCGCTTTCCCCTGTCCACCCACCTCTATGGAGAGACGGTACACCCCGACGGCTGGACCCGACTGATCGGCTTTCGTCTCGATCCCTGGCCCGTGTGGACCTACCGGGCAGGCAGTATGGTCATCGAGCAGGCTGTGTTCATGCCCCACGGCCGGAACGCGACGGTCGTCCACTACACCTGCCTCGAAGCCGAGCATCCTCTGTCGATGTGCAACCGCGTTCTCCTCGCACCCCGTGACCACCATCATCTGGGATGCGCCTGTGTGGACTTCGAGATGGACGTGGAGATGCATGACGGGGAGCCCACTCTCGTGACGGAGGGCTACCCGCCACTCACGCTGCAGATCGTCGGCGGCGACTTCTGGCCCTCCAGCGACTGGTATTACCGCTTCACCTACCCCGAGGAACAGGCGCGAGGCCTGGACTACACCGAGGACCTGTACACGCCGGGCGAGATTGGGTGGACTTTGCGAGCCGGGGAGACGGCCACCCTGATCGCCTCGACCGAAGGGCCTCTGTCCGAGTCGGTGGAGGAGCTCATACAGACCGAGCGCGCACGACGTGAAGCCTTGGTGGCCGGAGTCGCAGAAGAGGATGAGGTTGCCCGGAGGCTGTTCGTAGCGGCCGACCAGTTCGTTGTCGCCCGGCCCGATCAGGGACCGACCGCGAAGAGTACCATCGCCGGTTACCCGTGGTTTGGCGACTGGGGTCGAGACAGCATGATCGCCTTCCACGGGCTGCTGCTCTCCACAGGTCGCTTCGAGGAGGCCAGGGGAGTTCTGCGGGCCTATGCGGCCGCCATGGAGGATGGGCTGATCCCAAACCTGTTCTCCGAAGAAGGCGGCGGGGCTGCCTACAACACCGTCGACGCTACCCTGTGGATGTTCGTCGCCGCCAAGCGATACTACGAGCGCACCGGGGACCTGGACTTCATCCGCGACGAGCTCCTCGACCGCCTCGTGTGGGCCGTCACGCTGCACATGCAGGGCACCCGCTACGATATCAGGATGGATGAGGACGGCCTGCTCATCGCCGGTGACGAGAGCACGCAACTGACGTGGATGGATGCCAAGGTGGGCGACTGGGTAGTGACCCCGCGGCATGGTAAGGCCGTCGAGATCAACGCCCTGTGGTACTCGGCGGTGCGGACGCTGGAGTTTTTCGCCCGCAAGCTGGACCGGGACTACGCCAAGTACGCCCGGCTGGCGCGGCGGATCAAGGAGTCCTTTGTTCGCGAGTTCTGGAGCGAGGAACTGGGCTACTGCTACGACTGTGTGCGGGGCGAGGAGAAGGACGCTTCGCTGCGCCCGAACCAGATCCTTGCCCTGGCTCTCCCCTATTCGCTCCTGAGCGTTGACCAGGAGCGGTCGGTGCTGCGGGTTGTTACTGAGAAGCTGCTGACGCCTTACGGTCTGCGAACGCTGTCGCCTGAGGATCCGGCCTACCGGGGCCAATATGAAGGCGATCCGGTGTCGCGTGACGGCGCCTATCATCAGGGGACCGTGTGGCCGTGGCTGCTGGGTCCGTATCTATCGGCGTACTTCGTCTTGTCGAACCGGTCGCCGGAGTCGAAGAAGTGGGTTCGCGAGCTGGTGCAGCCGCTGCTGGACCACCTCGGCGGACCTGGGCTCGGACAGCTCCCGGAGGTCTTCGACGGTGACCCGCCCCACAGGCCGGGAGGATGCCCGGCACAGGCCTGGAGCGTAGCAGCCCTGCTGCGCATCTGGGTCGATACTCAGCTCGGCGACGTCTCCTAGACTGCGACAGGCAGGCAATGCGATATGGCCGTCTACCTACCCACTGCTGCCGTCGGGAACGGTCGGGTGCTCTGCACCCTCGGCCGAGCCGGCGAGATCATGTCGTTCTTCTACCCGCATATCGACTTTGCCCAGAACGTGCGCCAGCTTCTCCCGGCGCTATACGTGGGTGACCCCGGGCATGGTCGTTTCCTGTGGGCCTTCGACGGGGAGTTTGCGACCCACCAGGAGTATGTGGCCGGGACCAACGTCCTGCGCACGGTCCTGGAGCTTCCCCTGGCAGACCTGACGGTGACCTTTACCGACCTGTGCCCTCCGGGCTCGACGGCGCTGGTGCGACGGGTCCGTGTACAGGCTGGCGAGCACTCCGGCTTCCGGGGCACGCTGATGCTCTACGGCGAGCTTCGGCTGTGCGAGGTCACCGGCAAGCAGTCGGTGCAGCACCGGATGCAGGACGGAATCACGGTGCAGTACTTCCGCGACGTCGCGCTGGCAGTCGGCGGCGAGCGACCGGCGACCTGGCGCTGCGGCAAGTCCATCGATGAGGGTCCGCGGAGCGCCAAGAGTGACATGTACGACGGTCACCTCAATGGCCAGCCCGAGGACATCGGGCAGGTGGACTTCGCCCTGGGCTGGCACGTCGCCCTCGGTCCGCGGGAGTTCCGCGAGTTCGACATCATCCTGGCTGCCGGACGTGTCCGGCGCGAAGCCGTCCAGCATGCTACGGAGCTCGCGCAGGTCGGCGGCGCGGAGCTGGAGCGCCAGACTGCCGAGGACGACCGTGAGTGGCTGTCGCAGCTTGTCCAGCCGACGGTGGAGGCGACCTTCCTGCGTGCCTACGAGCGGGCGTTGCTGTCGCTGCGGATGCTGCAGGATTCGCAGGCCCACTCGGTGGTCGCTGCGCCGGAGTTCGACCCCTCCTATGAACTGTGCGGTGGCTACGGCTACTGCTGGCCACGGGACGCTACGGAGGCCATGGTGGCTCTCGCCCGGGCCGGGGAACCCTCCGGGCTGACCCGGATTGCGCACTGGTACCTCAAGGCGCAGCTCCCCTCCGGGCAGTGGGGCCAGCGGTACTGGAGTGATGGCCGGATGGCCTCCTCCTGGGCCCTGCGCGAGGACTTCCTGCAGGTCGACCAGACGGCGGCTGCGCTGCTGGCGCTGTGTGAGGCTGCCCGACCGGAGGCTCCGACTGGCGGTGAGACGCCGGTCATGTCCGTGGAGCTTGCCTGGCCTGCGGTGCAGCGTGGCGCTTCGGCCCTGGCGGCGATGGTGGATGACAGCGGCTGGCACGCCTTCGCCTGCGACCTGTGGGAGACGTTCTGCGGCAGCTTCGTCTACACCAATGCGGCGATCTGGGCGGCCCTGCATAGCTCGGCACAGGTAGCAAGGGCACGAGGCGAGGTCGACCTGGCTGCAAGCTGGGAGGCGACCTGCACTCGGATGAAGCGGGCGACCATGGCCCTGCATAACGGCCGGCACTTCCCGCGCGGTGTCTTTGCCGACGGCCGTCCGGACATGATTGTGGACTCCTCGACCCTGGGCGTCTCGGAGCCCTTCGCGATGCTCTCGGCGCAAGTCCCGCAGGAGCGAAGGCTCATCGAGTCGAACCTGCAGGTGATCGAGGAGCGTCTCAACTACCGGCTGCCGGATGGCGGAGTGGGAATCCGGCGCTATGAGGGTGACGGGTACCTCGGCGGCGTCATCGGCTGCGTGAACACCCTGTGGTTTGCGCTGGTGTGCCTGCAGCTTGCGGTGTCCTATCGCGACGAGAAGCCCGACCGCGCGGAGCAGTTGCGGAACAAGGCAGAGGGCTACCTGCGTTTCTGCCTCCAGCACACAACGCCGACCGGACTGCTGCCGGAGCTCATCGGAACGCACCCAGAGTACCCCTACTGGGCGGTTCCGCATAGCTGGGCGTCGGGACTGATGGTCAAGGCCGTCCTGGAACTGGCAAAGCTCGACTAACAGCAGAATCCGGACCAGTGCAGCCGCTGTGGAGAGAGCCCCTCCCGGGGCTCTCTCCGTTGTCGCGCGTTGCACAAACTCGCGACCGTGCCCTGTGCCAGCCCTGCGGGGTCACTGGTCGCCAAATCGGGGATCGCTGGATGAAATCACCCTTCGGCGCCTTCGTGATGATCCTGCACGGCCATATCCCCTATGTTCTCGGACACGGGACCTGGCCCCATGGCAGCAACATGATCTATGAGGCCGCGGCGGAGACCTACATCCCCTTGCTCTGGGCGCTGGAGGAGTTGGTGCATGAGGGCATCTCGCCCAACATCACCATCAGCCTGAGCCCGATCACGGTGGAGCAGCTTGCCGATGAGCGGTTCAAGATGTGGTTCGAGGCCTACCTGACGGACAAGCAGAAGACCGCCCAGAGGGACGCGGCGGAGTTTCAGGCTCGTGGCGACGGACACCTGGCCTTCCTCGCCGGGCAGTGGGAAGGGCGCTATCGGTCCGTGTGCGAGGCCTTCATCGACGGCTACGACAGGGACCTGGTGGCAGCCTTCCGGCGACTGCAGGATGGCGGGCACATCGAGGTCATGACCTGTGCCGCCACTCACGGCTATCTGCCCTTGCTCCACGAGGACGCCAGCATCCAGGCGCAGATCCTGCAGTCGGTGCAGACCTACGAGCAGCACTTCGGCCGACGACCGCGTGGCATCTGGCTACCGGAGTGCGCCTATCGACCGCGCTGCCGCTGGGCGCCGCCGCCGGAGATCGGCTACCCGGAGACGCCCTATCCGCGTAAGGGCATCGAGGAGTTCCTGGGCGAGAACGGCTTCGACTACTTCGTCGTCGACACTCACATGCTCGGCGGCGGGAATCCGCTGCCTGTGAGTGTGAGCCGCGAGGACACACTCGGGAAGGCTTGGGGCCACATCCGGCACGTCCGTGAGGCCTCGCCCTACTACGGCGCGAAGACCCCTTACCGTCCGTACTTCGTGGGCGACCGCTTTGAAGACCATCCGCCGGTCGCAATCCTGGTGCGCGACCCGGACACGAGTCAGCAGGTGTGGAGTGGCTGGCGGGGCTATCCGGGCGACTACTGCTACCTGGAGTTCCACAAGAAGCACATGCCCGGCGACTTGCGCTACTGGCGAGTGACGGACGACCTCAACGACCTCTCCAGCAAGGCGCCCTACGAGCCCCAGCTTGCCAACGACCGCCTCCAGGAGCATGCCGGGCACTTCCTGTCGCTGGTGAAGGAGAAGCTGCGAAACGCGCCCTGGGAAGGCGGCATGCCGCTGGTCTGCGCGCCCTTCGATGCGGAGCTGTTCGGGCACTGGTGGTTCGAGGGTCCACGCTGGATGAGCAAGATGCTGCGGTGGATGAACCAGGACCCGGAGATCAGTGTGATGACCGCGTCGGCCTACCTGGCGGCTCACTCACCGGACCGGGCGACCGCACTTCCCGAGGGTTCCTGGGGTGCCGGTGGTGGGCATTACGTGTGGATGAACAACGAGACCGCCTGGACCTGGCACCGCGTGTACGATGCAGAGAAGGACTTCCGCGCCCTGGTGCGGGAGCATGGTCGGGGACACGACGAAGTGATGCAGCGGCTAGTCCGTCAGGCGGCCAGGGAGCTGCTGCTCCTCCAGGCCTCAGACTGGCAGTTCCTGATCACCACCTGGTCGGCTCGCGACTACGCCGAGGCGCGGCTGAACTCCCACTACAACGACTTCAAGAGCCTGATGCGGGTGGCCCGGGACTATGCCGCCGGTCGGGTCGTCTCTGACGCTTCCTGGGCAGCCGTCGGTCGAATCAGCGACCGCGACCGTCCCTTTGCCAAGATCGATCCTACCTGGTGGGGTCGCGTCAAGCGCCCCGCTATCGGCTAACCCACCAGGTCTTCAGCACGCAGCGAGCATCGCAAGAAAAAACGGCCACCACTGCTGAAGTGGTGGCCGTGTTCGTTACTGGGTCTTGGCGGGCGGGAAGTTTGGCGGCATCCACGCCGGCAGATCGGCTATCGATTGCCGTGCCTTCTCCGACGTCGGCACGCCCCAGGTCTGGAAGAAGGGCCCCAGGTTCTTGCCGACCTGTCGCGAGAACCGCACCATCCACTGGTCGCGCTTCTCGTCATCGTTCTTGGGCAACTCCGCCGCCGGAGCCTTGCGGTACTGGTTGATGACCACGCGGAAGGGGTCCCAGCCGAAGCCCTCCTGAAGCTGTGCGTACATGCGCAGCGCGAGGAAGGGGTCGCTCTTCCACTTGTCAAAGGGTGCGCCCGCCGCAAGATAGTCGGCGACCTTCTTGTCCATCTTGTCCGCCGACACACGGCCGGTGACGACCGGCTGCCCGCAGACCTTGTCGAAGACGTACATCGTGAAGAGGTTGACGGTCACCTCACCGGTACCGCCGAAGGTGTAGTTCCCCGACTGGTGATTGTGGCCCAACTCGTGGAACAGGCCCCAGTCACCGGCCTTGATCTTGTCATAGCTGACCATGCGCGCAGGCGCGTCGAGCCAGGTCATGATGGGGTAGCCGGAGTGCATGTAACCGGCGCTGATCTGCTCGTCGGAGCAGATACGCTCGGGACGCTTGCGCTCGTGAGGGATGCCCGCGAAGTCGGCCTCGGTGTCCAGCACCTGATCCCACAGGCGCATGAGCTGCTCCGGGTCGTCAAGGGTGCGCACATGCTCCGCGGGGACGGTGAGGATGACCTTGCTCGAGGCCAGTTCGGCCCAGGGCCCCGGGGCCTGACGGATCGTGCTGCGCCACTGGTCGAGACTGGTCTTGCCCAGCTCATAGAGGGGAGCTTCGACCGCACCGGACACGCCAACCGAGAGGGAGCCCAGCTTGCAGTTCTCGGGGACCTCGACATAGACCAGTCCGCCGAAGGGGCTGGCCACGGTCGTCTCTGCGCTGGACAGTTTCCAGGAGCGGCTGATTTCGGGGAAGCGCTTCCAACTGTCCAGTCCCCAGAGCTTGTCGGTGTGAGAGCCGATCCTCACGCTCAGCCCCTTCCCCACCGCAGCGGCAGGAAGAGTGACGGTCACGGACTCACCGGGAGCTGCGTAGAGGCCGAGACTGTGCCAGGCAGGAACGGCGGTATCGAGGCTGACCTGTCGGCTGACCCGCGGGGCATCGGCAGGAACCGAACCAGGGAAGCTCGCCGCCGAGGGATAGGCTTTCACCTGCGGTACCGGCACGTTGCGCATCTGAGAGAAGTCGCGGATGATGGAGAGGCGGGCGAAGGGCTGCTTGACGGTCACCGGCGCCTTGTCCGTTGGGAGGGCCTGCTCGCCGCGCTCCGCGATGAGTGAGTTCAGTCGCGGGTTGATGAACTGGTCGTCGGGCGGCAGAGCACGCAGCGCCAGGGACAGAGTCGACCCGATCTGGGCGTTCTCGGCCTCGGGGATCTCGGTGCCCTGCGCCAGTCGGCTAAGGGCCACGGAGGACTGGGTGAGTTCCAGCTCGGCGGGTGCGGTGAGGTAGCCCTTGGGGTCGGTCTCATCGACCATGGCATCGGCCCAGGTGATCCCCATCGGTGCGCAGATGCGGTTGCCGCCCATCTCGGTTCGCACGTCGCGACCCGGGTTGAGCTGCTGCCAACCCCAGGAGCAGGCATGAAGGAACAGGCCGCCGCCCTGGCGGACGAAGTCGGTCAGCGCCGCCGCTGCCGGTGAAGTTGTGGTGCCGCCGAAGGACTGCGCCGGACCAAAGAGCACCTGCACCTGGTTGAGCTTGGCGGGGACGTCGGCCTCCGTGAGGACGAGCACCTTGTAGCCCGATTCACGCAGGACGCTGGCGACCTCCGGCAGGCCAATCACACCGACGACCGGGTCGGTCTTCCCGGCGGCCAGCCACTTCGCGATGTTCCCGGTGAGTTGGCGGTTGTCGACGCTCTTGAGGGACGCCCCACCGAAGAAGCCGCCGTGACCTGCGGCGAACAACCGACCCTTGCCGTAGTGAGCAGCGGCAAGGAAGGGTGCCCGGTACTTGCCCGTGCGTGCTGTGGCGACGACGAAGGCCTGATCGCCCGACACGACGATGGCCGCAGGGATGCAGCCGGGCGCGATCAGTAGCCGCGTGCCCTTCAGGAGCGCGTCAACATCCTCGGGCGCCGCGAGACTGACGACTTGTGAGGAGATGAGCAGAAGCAGCGCGAGAGCAGCGGTGGCCAGGCGGGCACGCATCACAGATCAGCTCCTTGTGTGTTGCGAACTGGGGCCCTTGGTCCGCGCCGACGTGCGTCAGATCACCTTGAGCAGCATCAGGAGGCCCATCACGATGAAGGCTGCACCGGCCAGGTAGCGGATGATCTGCTCCGGGAAGCACGTTGCGCAGAGCTGGCCAAGAACCACGCCGAGTGCGCTGACGATCGTCAGGGCAAGCGCGGCGCCGGCGAGCACGAGATAGGGGCTGTTGAACTTCGCTGACTGGGTGATGACGGCGAGCTGTGTCTTGTCGCCGAGCTCGGCAAGAAGCAGGAGCGTAAAGGTAGATACGAAGGGCTTCCAATCCACGGTAGGGACCTCCAATATGCACTGACGCGCCGCAGCCGGTAGCTGCGGCGCGTCAGTATTGTACCATAGGGCAAGGGCTGCGAGGTAGCCGTGACGTCAGCACGTCCAACCGACGGCGACCAGAAGCCCTCCTGGCGCTAGAGCGATGGGATCGCGAGGTTCGTCGCACCCGTGTCGGCCGCCTGCTGAGCGGTGAGCGCAACCATCGTCGAGCGGAAGCACTCTTCTCGGCACAGGAAGGGCTCGGCCCCGAACTCGACCTGCCGGGCGAAGTCCTCGAAGGGATCCACGCCGGGACCTTCGGCCTGCTCTATCACGGCTTCAGGCTCCCCGGCACGCTGGAGGATCAGCCGCTTGTCGCTCTCGTAGGCCAGATGGCCCTCGCTTCCCCAGAGGAAGAAACGCCAGTGAGCGGCATGACCCGCAGGTGCCAGGTAGGAGCAGTCGCCCATCATGCGGGCACCGTCCTCCATTTGCAGGAAGCTCTGGGCCGACTGCTGGAAGTGCTCCGGTGCCGGTGAGCCCTGAACAGGTCCGGCGGCCGCGCTCAGCACGTGGCTGAACTCCTTGCCGGTGATCCAGCGCAGCATGTCGAAGCCGTGGATCATGATGTCATTGATCGTGCCGCCCTGCTTGCCGGGCTCGAAGTACCACCCTGGACGCGAGCCCCAGTTCAGCGGGTGCAGCCCGAAGACGGTGGCCGTCGCGAGGTTGCCGATCGCGCCCGAGCGGACCAGGTCGCGCATCTTCATCGCAAGTCCGCTGTAGCGCATGGTGAAGTCGGCGTGGACGACCAGGTTCTTCTCACGGGCCAGAGCGGCGATCTGCCGCAACTGGTCGACCTCGGTGCACAGGGGCTTGTCCGTCACGACATGCTTACCCGCTTCGAGGGCTTTGATCAGGATCGGCCCGCGACGGGCGAAGTAGTCGATGCAGGCCAGGGCGTCGAAGTCGACCTCCTGCAAGACCTGGTCGAAGGTGTCGTGGGTCAGTGTGACCCCCAACTGCACCGGGATCTGGTCGCGCGCAGCGGGATCCTCCTCGACACAGGCCACCACATCGACGTGTTCGAGCCGCTGCGCCGTCTGGTAGAGGGCGGCAGCGTGAGCGTGACGGAACCCCACGATCGCTAGTCTCATGAAGCAGGCTCCTCAGCCGGAACGGTCTCGCCGTAGGCCCTGGCGAGTCGCTTCTCAGAGACAGGCACGGTGACAAGGCTCACGAGCGGTACCAGAACGAGGGAGACGATCATGCCCAGGGACGCCGCCACCGGAGCGTTCGCAGGCCCGAGGACGAAGAAGCCGCCGACGGAAGTGATCAGACCGCACAGAAGGCCACAGACTGCGCCGGCCGGAGTAGTCTTGCGCCACAGAATACCCCAGACGAAGGGGCCGATGAAGGCGCCGGAGAGGGCACCCCAGGACATGGACATCAAGGTGACGATGGCACCGACCTTGCCGGCAGCCATGATCACCGAGAGCGCCACGAAGACGCCGCAGAGGACCCGCATGAGCAGAAGACCGTGCCTGGATTCCTGGCCCTTGCGGTTCCGGGCTCCGAGCAGGTCGACGGTGATCGCGGCGCTGGAGACCAGCACCAGCGAGGACAGCGTGGACATCGAGGCAGCCAGGACGACCAACAGGACGACTACCGAGAACCAGGTCGGAGTGTACTTGGTGAGCAGCTCCGGCGTGATCTTGTCGAAGTCGGGACCGTGTCCGTTGGCCAGTTGCGGGAGGTCTGCAGCGCTGGCATAGAAGTGATGGGAGAGACCGCCGCAGTAGTAGGCGCTGAAGGAGATAATCGCCGAGAAGATGGTGGCGATGATGATCCCGCGCTTGATGGCATCGCGGCTCTTGATCGAATAGAACTTCTGGACCATCTGCGGCAAGCCCATCGGCCCGACGCTGGTCATGAACACGAGCCCCAGCAGCGAGATGAAGCCCGGGAACAGCGGTGCGGGCGCACCGGGAGGCGGCGGATTGAGCGCCGGAGCGCTGGCTGGCAAGAGCCCTTGCTCGAAGGAGCCGAATACTCCCAGACCGGTCGCCTGGGCCAGGAGCAGCACCATGATGATGACGCCGAAAATCTGCATCACACCCTGCACCATGTCGGTGAGGGTCACTGCGAAGTACCCGCCCATGACCAGATACACGCCGGTCAGCACGGCCATGAAGATGATCGCCTGGAGGTAGCCGATCCCCAGGTTCACCTCGAACAGGTGCGAGAGGCCCTGGTAGACGCCAGCGGAATAGGGAACAAGAAAGACAAAGATGATGATCGCCGAGAGCGGCTTGAGCCAACTGACGCCATAGCGGGCTGCGAGGAACTCCGGCATGGTGATGGCGTCGAGACGCTCGGTCATCTCTCGTGTCTTGGTGGCAAGTAGCGCCCAGGCCAGAGCTGTGCCGATCACGGCGTTACCCAGAGCGACCCACAGGGCGTGCATCCCGAAGCCCCAACCGATCTTGCCGGCAAAACCAACGAAGAGAACAGCGGAGAAGTACGTGGTGCCGTAGGCCATGGCGGAAACCCAGGGCCCGATGGTGCGGCCGCCGATGAAGAAGTCACCGACGTTCTTGGTGCGACGCATCGACCACCAGCCAATGCCGAGCATGACGCAGATGTACAGCAGAACCGCAAGACCTTTGCCAAACGTTTCCAAGTGAGAACCCTCCCAGGGCTACGACGAATCTGAACACCCTTCCGTCTCACCGGTTACGCGGCTGTGCCTCTCTCCCGAAGCACAGGCCCCGCGCCTCCCACCGCGACGGGCGGCGATGTTGTCTACTGGGCGTCAAGGCCCAGCTCTTTAGCGACACGCTGCAGCCCCTCACTGGGGGGCCACATCGATATCGCCTGTTTCACCATCCTTCGGCCTTCGTCAACCTCTCCCAACAGGGCGAGACAGGTGCCCCAGGCCAGCAGGACCTCGGGTTCGTTCTGGCTCTTCTCCCATGCGGCCTGAAGGGGAAGCAACGCCTCCACGGGGCTTGCCCCTTGCTTGAGCAGGACTACACCGAGTCCCAGATTGGCCGCAGAAGAGGAGTCATCGTAGTTGGTGGCCATGCGGAAGGACTCCTCGGCCGCCTTCCACTGGCGTTGCTCGGCGTATATGCGCCCTAGCCAGGTGTAAGACCTCCCACTGGGTTTGCGCGTTTTGATCTCCTCTGAGGCGAGGAGCGCCTGCGCCCAGTTGCCCTCCTGGGCCAGGAATCCGACCATAACCTCCAGCGCCGTCGTGCTCTTGGGGTCAGCATCGGCGGCGGCCCGCAGGTGCTCGTACATGGACTTCTTGTCGGCCATGGAGAAACACGCAACGGCTGCGAAGGTGAGCGCTTCCGCCTTGAGCGAGGGGATCTGCTCGGACAGCTTGAGGTAGTCGTCGCGACAGGAGGTCAGCACCCGCCGCTGGGCGTCATCCAGGCTGTCCCAGAGGGGCTTGTCAAGGCCGCCGGACATCTGCGAGGTGAAGAAGGGCATCATCTTGGCTGAGACGGCATACTCGGCCAGACGTGGGAAACCCGGGGCCAGCGCAGACGCCTTCTTGAGGATCTCGCTCATTTCCTCGAAGGCCCCAAGACGTTTGAGCCCTGACTTGGGGTCCGCGCGCAACTCCAGCACCTCGGGCAGCCACTTGGCGATGAACAGCATCACCTGTGGACGGGGATCATCGGGTGCGAGCCGCAGGGCTTCTTTGGCCTCGGACTCGGCGGCCTCCAGGTGCCCGCGCATGAGCTGGGGCATGTTCAGGCTGTGGGCCATCACCGCGTGCTTGGCGTGCAGGTCGGCTGCCAGCTCATGGGGCTTCCACAGCGTCTCGTCCGCCACCATCGCCAGCTCGATCTGGGTGGCTGCATCCTCATCGCGCGACAGGGCGACCAGTACCTCTGCATAGCCGGTGTGGGCACGAGCATTCTGCGGCTCCGCCTGGAGGAGCTTGTCGTAGCCTTCTGCTGCCTTCTGATAGCTGGTGGCCGCATCGTCATAGCGCCCGAGTTGCTGCTGCAGGCGAGCCAGTCGCAGCCACAGATCGGGCCGCTCCCCGGCCTTGAGCTCCTCCTGCACCTTTGCGACGTCGCCCTCCGGGTCAAGCGAATCGGGGATCCGCAGGTCGCTCGTAGCGAAGGTGACGTTGAGGTTCAGCGCGATCTTGGGGAGCTGCAACTCCTGGATCAGCACGCCGGGATCAAGAGCGAAGGCAGGCGACACGACGGCGGCAAGACATGCCGTCGCCAGGGCCCTCCAGGTAACGCATCGTAGGGAACGGCTACACCGTGCGCCCAATTTGTGCTCCTTCCCAGATCGCATGATGCAGCGTGCGTGCCTCCACGCAATCGCCGATCGAGTAGACCTGCAGCCCCGGCGGTGCAGCCTCGGGAGCCGGGCCCTGCTGTGAGCGATGGCCCAGGGCGAGCACCACGGAACCCGCGGGCAAGCTCCTCAGGACGCCCTCGCTTCCCCGGACTGTCACCGTGCCCTCGGCAACGCTCAGCACCTCGCAGGCTGTATACACCTTTACGCCGAGGTCCGCAAGTTGCCGGGCGACGAAGTGCTGAACTCCAGCAGCCATCCGCGGCCCAACAAGGGGCTCCCTTTCGAGCAGCGTCACCTCGTGCCCACGTCGCGCCAGATGCAGGGCGGCAAGGCAGCCGGACTCCCCGGCACCAAGGATCGTCACCACGTGCGAGAGGGGCCTCTGCGGGTTCTGAAGGCAGTCGAGGACATCGACGACCGTGCCTGAGACGCCGCCGACCACGGACTCCCGCGCCGTCGCAGGTCGTGAGCCCGTTGCGATCACTACCACGTCGGGAGCTGCCGCGGCAATCGTCTCCCAATCAGCCTTCTGCTGCCAGAGCACCTGCACACCCGAGGCGTCCAGAGCGCCGACCATGCTGCCCAGGAGATCGGCGAAGGCGCCGCTCCGGTCTGCACAGACCAGGTCGGCGAGACGGCCTCCCAAGGTCGGCCGTTGCTCCCAGAGAGTCACCTCGTGTCCGCGCCGGGCGGCCACGGCTGCAGCCGTCATCCCGGCCGGTCCGCCGCCGATCACCAGCACCTTGCGCCTCGGCTCGGCAGGTGGCAGGGCATCGTCTTCCCACTCCGCCTCGTGACCGGTGGTGGGGTTCGTGACGCACTCGCAGCCGGCTTCAGGATCACGGGCCTTCCCCAGGCATCCCAGGTTGCACTGCACGCAGGTGATGATATCGCGCTCTCGGCCCTGGCGCGCTTTGTTGGCCCATTCCGGATCGGCCAGCAGAGCTCGTCCCAGGGCGACGAGGTGGCACTGGCCTGCGCTCAGGGCTTCCTCGGCCCGCGCAGGAGTGCGCAGGTTGCCGACACCAATCACCGGCACACTGACCACCCGCGCTACGGCGGCGGCGAGAGGCAGCAGATGGCCCTGTGGCATCAGGAAGGGCGCTGAGGCGTAGGAGGAGGTCTCGCCGATCCCCGCCGAGACGTGGATCGCACAGTAGCCGTAGCCCTGGAGCAGGACGGCCACCTGCTGCATCATCTCCGGCGTCATCCCGCCGGGAACGTACTCCTCGGCGGACACCCGACACCACACGGGGAAGTCCTGTCCACAACGCTTGCGGATGGCGGCGATCACCTCAGCGGCAAAGCGCGTGCGTTTCCGCAGATCGCCACCGTAGGCGTCGGTGCGCCGGTTGAGGTGCGGCGAAAGGAAGGAGCAGCCCAGGTAGCCGTGGGCCATGTGGACTTCGACCCCATCGAGGCCTGCCTGCCTGGCTCGTCGTGCACCCTCGCCAAAGGCCTCTACTGCCTCGCGGATCTCCCTGACCGTCATCTCGCGAGGCAGTCGTCCGTCGCGGCCGGTCGGGACGGCCGAGGGCGAAAGCGTCTCCTGGCCGATGACCTGCACACTCGCCTGGCGTCCACCGTGCTGAAGCTGCAGCGCGATTCGGCCACCGGCCTCATGTACGGCATCGGCGAGGCGGCGGAAGCCGTCGATGTAGGTGTCATCGAGGATTGCCAGCATTCGCGGAGCCGTCAGCCCCAGCGGGTGGACCGCCGTGTGCTCGACGATGTTCAGCCCTGTGCCGCCGCGCGCACGCGCCACATGATAGGCGATCAGCCGATCCGTCACGCGGTGCTGAAGGTCCGCGTAATGGGTCCCCATCGGCGCCATGACGATGCGGTTCGGCAACTCCAGGCCGCCCAGGGAAAGGGGAGAGAAGAGTCTGGGATAGCGCATAGGCTCCGGGACCTTCGTGATCATGCAAATCCACTACTGGACTGTTCGCCGCTACCGTGCCTTTGCCCTCCGTCTCGGCGCTTGTGGCAGGAGTCGCCTCCTACACCCCGAATCCTTCCAAGGGTCCTGCCTGGCCTAGTGACGAGCCGGGAGGCCGTCACAGGGGATGCAGCCGGGTAGGTTTTGACCTGGAAAGGATGATGGTGGATGCGTGTCTCGGTAGGTGTGTTGGTCTGTCTTCTGCTCCTGGTCGTGTCCTGCTGGTCCTTTTGCGCGGAGGAAACAGCCACTCTATCGTCTTCGAACGAGACCGCACTGGAGAAGCTGCCGACCGTCTCGCCCAAACTGCCGAGCGAAACGAAACTGGTTCTGCCGGAGCTCAGCAACCTGGTTCTGGCGGCCGACCGGGCGGCAATCCCGGGCACGATTCGACGTCTCCCCGATGCCGCCGGGGCGATTGCCCCCTGGTTCGTACGACCTCGCGCCGCTAGTCTGCATAGCTTCTGCATCGGGCGCTGGCTGTGGGATCCGCCGGCCGCCCGACGAAGGATCCTCTACTACTGCGACTCGAACGACCGGCGCATCTTCTTCTCCGTGGGCCCCGGTCACGAGGCGGTTCTCGGCGTCCACAGAACCCTGGTGCGTGAGGTCTGCTTCGGCCCGGGGAACCAGTTGTACTTCTCCGAGGCCAGTGGCGCCCAGGCCGACGGCAAGGTCTTCCGCATCGTCCCCGGGGCCGGAGTGGTCCTGTATGCCACGGTCAGCATCGGGCGCATCGGCGGGTTCTGGTCGGGCAACTTCGGCTTCGATCGATCCGGCATGATGTACGTGTCAAACGGCAACCTCGCTGCTTCGGCTCTGTGGCGGTACCCAATCGGAGCCATGCCGGTTCCGCTGTTCCGGCACCCCAACCTGAGTGGGTTCTTCGTCCGCCAGGGCGCTGAGGCGATGCGAGGGGTGTTCTTCAGCGACCTGACCAACGTGGTGAACTACCGGGTGATTGGTGGGGCGGGTGCGCCGGCTCACTACCCCGGCCCTGCGCGTTGCGAGTTCTGTGACGTCTGGGTGCCGTCCTAGATTGAGGAGGAAGGCGAGGCACAGCGGCCTTGTTCCGCACGAGGCCGGCAGGCTGTGGCCCGCGAGGAAGGACTTGGCGTCTGGAGAGCGAAATAGCTTCGCTCATCAGTGCGAAGACCTGCCGGCGCGGGCCGGCATCGACACCTCAGGGAGGTTTGGGCATGGCCAAGAAGATCAAGGCCGCTGTGATCGGCGCCGGCGTCGGCAAGTACCACATCGAGGGCTACCAGTCGCATCCGGGCTGCGAGCTCGTGGCGCTGTCTGATATCAACAAAGCCGCTCTCGACGACACCTGCTGCAAGTTCGGCATCTCCAAGGGCTACACAGATTACAAGGAGATGCTGGCCGACCCGGAGATCGACTGTGTGAGCGTCTGCCTGCCGAATGCGCTGCACAAGTCCGTGGTCATCGACTGTCTCGAGGCCGGCAAGAATGTGCTGTGCGAGAAGCCACTGGCACGCGACGCCAAAGAGGGCGCCAAGATGGTTGCGGCGGCCGAGAAGGCCGGCAAGAAGTTCATGATCCAGTTCAACAACCGCTACCGGCCGGAGGCCCAGTTGCTCAAGAAGTACGTGCAGCAAGACGAGCTGGGCAAGCTGTACTTCGCGCGCTGCGGCTGGATTCGGCGCAATGGCATTCCCGGATGGGGCGGCTGGTTCACGAACCGCGACCTCGCCGGCGGCGGCCCGCTCATCGACCTGGCTGTGCACATGCTCGACCTGACCATGTGGCTGATGGGCAACCCCGAGCCGGTCACCGTCCTTGCCTCGACCTACTCGGCCTTCGGCCCGAAGATGGAAGCGCTGGGTCCCTGGGGCACTCCCAACCTCAAGGGCAAGTTCAACGTCGAGGACATGGCTGTGGCCATGATCAAGTTCGCCGGCGGCCAGACCATCTCGCTGGAGGCCTCCTGGGCCTCGCGCTGCAAGCGTGAGTGGGTCTACTCGACCCTCATGGGCGACAAGGCCGGTGCGAGCCTGGAGCGCGTCTTCGGCTTCGACGGCGTGGACGACACCTCGATCGACACGCTGGAGCTGTACACGCAGGAGAACGGCGTCCCGGTCAACCGTGAGCTGATCGTGCAGCCTGATCCGGCCATGGGTCGCCACTCCGCAGTGAGCCACTTCGTGGACTGCCTGCTCGACGATTCCGTCGAGATGATCTCCCCGGCGACCGACGGCCTGCGCATCATGAAGATCCTGGATGCCGCCTACAAGTCGGCGGAGACCGGCAAGGCCGTCAACATCAAGTAGGTTGCAGGACCGACTGAACCGGAGCGAACAGAAGGGCCGAGGCAGATGCCTCGGCCCTTTGACTCACCTTTAGGTTCGGCGGAACGAGCCGTCTACTTCCCCTTCGCGGCCTTCAGTACTGTGGCCGCGTCCGCATACCCCTTCAGGAACTCATACAGGGTCTTGCCGTCTTCGCCCATCGCGGCGGAGTCCGCTTCCGCCGTTTCTTCCTTCGTATCGAGGCGCTTCAGGAGGGCGGCGGAGGGTACCAGCCACGCGCTCTTGGACTTCTCGGCAAGCAGAACCACGTACTGCGCGCTCTTCACTCGAGTCACCGGGAGGTTCCACACCAGGGCCTCGCTGGCTTTGTCCTCTTCGGCCCGGTAGACCTGGACCGAGTACAACTGTCTGGCGCCTGTGCCCGTCGCGAGCAGATCGAAGGGAGCCTCCTTCGCCTCAGGCAGGTACACCGCAAGACCCGCTCCCTTGAGGAACGCAACAGCCGAGTCGACCGCTCCCTCTGCGGGTCTCGGGGTCGCGGCAGACGGAGTCGGTTCGGCGGGAGTGCTGAACTGTGGCTTCGCGGCGGGTTCCGGAACGGGCCCCTGCTCAGGTGACGCCGGAGCCGGGACCTCTACTGTCGGCCTGGCAGCCGGAGCAGTGCCCTTCGGCGCTGTGTACTGGCCGGAGAAGGCGCTGCTGTGAACCAGAGTCTTGAAGGCTGCGTCGATCGCGACCTTGGCGGGCTCGGGGCAGGCCATGACGTAGTAGACCAGATCGGTGCCGGTGGAGTCGGCCCAGTAGTTGCGTGTGACGGCCAGCTCCATGTAGGTCAGGGTGCCGGCCAGCGCCTCATCGAGGAAGTTGCGGATGCCCCAGCCGGCCCCGTCGCCGACCATCGCGAACTTCACGGCAGGACGTCCGGCGATGGTGAAGCCCTCATAGCGATTGTAGGCGATCTCCTCTGCACCGAGCGCGTCCTGGAAGGAGTCGGCGAGACTGGAGAGCAGGAACTGGCCCTGCGAGCGACTGCCGAGGACATACAGGACGGCCGTGCCGCCGTCGGTCTGCTTCTCCCAGCCTGCGAGGAGACCGGCGCCGAAGTTGGCGACCTTGCGGGTGGGGCTGAGGGGCTTCCATCCCTCAGGGGCTTTGACGGTGAGCAGGTAGTCGGCGAGGGTAGCCGCCTCGGTAGCGATAGCGAGACAGAGGAAAAGTATGACGAGTGCAGAGACCAGGGACGTCATGCGCCGCATGGTAGAGCTCCTCCCGGGTGGCATACGACGCGCGCCCTCCGAAGAGGGCGCGCGCTGTCAGGCGGTTCGTCAGGCATCAGCGGCAGTGCAAGGACGGCTACGGATCGACCCAGTGGTAACCCTTGTGCACGAAGACTTCCTTGGTGTGGTACTTGGTCGCCGGGCTGACGGCAGTGTACTGGGTGATGAAGTAGCTCCAGAAGGTCCAGCCGTCATTGGTGCGGCCGATGAAGCGTTCATGGCTGTCCTGCTTGGCGTTGGTGGCGGAGTTCGGGTTGGCCCGAACGCGGAGGGACAGCGGCAGCGCACCCTGGTTGTAGATGAACGCGCGCTTGCACATCGGGATCGTGACGTCGCGGACCATGGTCTCTACATTGGCCGGAGCCGGCAGAGCACCATTGGCAGCGAGAGACTGCGGCACGACTAGCTTCATGAACTTGTCAATATTCGGCTTGGTGCCATCGGCGAGAAGGACTTGGACTACGTCCTGGCTCACGTGTGCAGATACTTGAACAGTTGCGAGCTGCAGCGGGTAGTCGGTCACGACCGCTGAAGTGGCGCCCTGAGCGAAAGCAAACGACACAGACAGCAGCGCGACCAGGACTGGCACGGTCACTTTCATGAATCCGATCCTCCCTAGGTGTGTTTGGGTCCTTGCCAGGATGAGACTCGCAGCAGGCCTGTACACAGCTTCTACGCCAATCGGTGCGACCGCCAACGCCCGACAGCACGGCTGTCATGAACGCCGGAATGATAGTCAATGGCGTCACCGTTGTCAAGGTTACCTGCTTGTTGAGGCTCCTCCACGACCGGCGGCCTTGATGTCGCCTCGCTTCCTGCTTTGTGAGTCGGCCTAGCGTCTGATGAGGCTACTTTGAGGCGTCTCAGCCACGTTGCCCGTGTCCTGCCAATTGCCCCTTCCCTCCTTCTCGCGCCGCCGCTATCATAGGGGTTATCTGAGATTCGGGAGTTGAGCTAGCAACATGACGGACTTGAGATTCGCCGAGGTGCAACGTGCTCTTGAGGACCAGCAGGACAAGGTCACCAGTCTGCTCTGCGACCTGGTTCGCGTGCCCTCAACAGTCGGAGGCGAGGCTCCAGCGATGGAGTTGCTCGCGGAGCGACTCCAGGGCCTGGCCGATGTAGTGGAGTTCGTGCCCGTCACCGAGGACCTGCGCAAAGACCCGGACTTCTCCTATCCGGTTGCCGGGCTACACTACGGTGACCGCCCGAACCTGCGGGTAGTCAAGAAGGGGTCGGGCAAGGGCAAGTCGCTGCTGTTCAACACCCACCTGGACGTAGTGCCGCCTTCCTCGATGCAGCAGCGCCCCTTCGACCCGCAGCTGGTTGATGGCAAGATCTACGGTCGTGGCGCCTGCGACGCCAAGGGACAAGTGGCCTGCGCCTATGGCCTGCTCGCAGCGCTGGATGCCCTGAACATCACCTTGGCCGGTGATCTCATCTTCCACTTCGTGATTGAGGAGGAGGTCGGCGGCAACGGTACCGTCGCGATGGTGCGGCACGGGGATACCGCAGATGGCTGCGTGGTGCTCGAGCCCTCCGACTTCGTGATCCTGCCGCAGATCCGCGGCGCCGTGTGGTTCGAGACCACCATCTACGGCCAGTCGGGGCACAGTGGCAAGCCCGGCGGCACGGTCAGCGCACTGCTCAAGTCCATCGTGGCCATCGACGCCTTCACGCGCTACCACGACGAATGCCTTGAGCAGTCGCGCGGCAAGTACCCGCTCTTCGATCAGTTCGAGAACCCCGCGCCCTTGACCGTGGGGCAGCTTGAAGCAGGTGACTGGCCGGCCCAGGCTCCGCAGAAGGCGGTGCTCAAGGGTGTGCTGGGGATCCTCCCGGACCGCACCAAGGAGCAGGTCATGGAGCAGATGCGCCAGGCGCTGCGGGAGGCCGGCGACGAGTGGCTGGCCGAGCACTTCGAGATGGACTTCACCTACCGGCATGACGCCTCGGTGATCGCCCCGGACCATCCGCTGGTGCAGTCACTCGAGCAAGCCTGCCGTCACTGCGACCAGGAGCCCTCCGTCTCGGCCATGACCGCCTCCTGCGATGCCTGGATGTACAATAATCAGCTGAAGATCCCCTCACTGGTCTTCGGCCCGGGGAGCCTGACCGTGGCGCACAGTGACCAGGAACACATCGCCGTGAGCGACGTGTTGAAGGGGTCAGGCATCCTGACGGCGCTGGTAAGTGACTGGTGCGGCCTCGCCTGAGAGCGCAGGGAAGGCCTCTTGCCTCCCACCGTGAGGCGTGGCCGAGGGAAGTCCCGGCCGGGGAATTCGCGACCCAAAGGGGGTTCGTCAATGAACACACAACACCTTACTGTGTGCGTCGCCGACATTGACCGCTACAACCTGGCGACGCGCCACTTGACGTTAGAGCAGGTCGCCGAGTTCCTGCAGGGCTTCTACGAGCGTGTCGGCGAGGTCCTGCTTTCGCACAGCGGCAGGCTGGTGAAGTACATCGGCGATGCCGCTCTCATGACCTTCGACGCGGGCAAGGAAGAGGTCGCCGTGCGGGCGATGTGGTCCCTGCGGAGCGTGTATCAGGAGTGGGTCGACGGGCTCAGCACCGACCTTGCAGTCAGCGAGCTGTGTGTGGGTATCGCCACCGGCCAGGTGGTGGTCGGGCAGTTTGGCCACCCGCGGATGCTGCAGTATGATGTCGTCGGTCGGCCGGTGACGATCGCCTCCTTCCTGCTCAACTGCGGCGGCGTGGTCATGGATAAGGCGACCTCCGAGGCGGTGGCGGGACGTGTGCAGATGGAGACCGCGACGGCGCCGGGTGGCGTGACGGGGTACCGAGTTACCGGACTGCGATGATCTCGCGCGAGGGCTGTCTGTAGGGCGGTCCTTGCACTGGGATCTGCGGTAGAGACACCACAGTGCTGTGGCCCGTCGCTTGGGCCTGATAGGAGTTGTGAGTATGCTCGCACTGGTCAAGACACAGAAGGGAGAGGGCTTCCTGGAACTGCAGGAGGTTCCCGAGCCCGTGAACGCCGAGGACGAGGTCCTCATTGAGGTCAAGGCCGCCGGCATCTGCGGCACGGACATCCATGTGAAGCATGACACCTTCCCCTACTGGCCGCCGGTGATTCTGGGGCACGAGTTCTCCGGCGAGATCGTGAAGGTCGGCTCACAGGTCAAGGGCTGGAAGGTCGGCGACCGCGTCGTGGGCGAACCTCACACCAAACACTGCGGCGAGTGCTACCTGTGCCGCATGGGCCACATCCAGAACTGCCCCGAGAAGCGCTCACCCGGTTGGGGCATTGACGGTGCCTTCACCCGCTACCTCAAGTACCCGCCCAAGCTTCTGCATCGGATTCCCGACTCAATGACCTATGAGCAGGCGGCCGTGGTCGAGCCGACGGCGAACGTTGTCACCGACATCATCGTCCGCGACGCCATCGGGGTAGGCGACTTCGTCGTGGTCTCCGGACCGGGGCCGATCGGTCTGCTGGCGGCGCAGGTCGCCAAGGCCGGCGGTGCCCGTGAAGTGATGATCGTTGGGGCACCGGCCGATGAGAAGCTGCGCCTGTCGACGGCCCGCAAGCTCGGGATCGATCATGTGGTGAACTTCGCCGAGGTCAATCCGGTGGAGCGCTGCCTGGAGCTCACCGACGGCCGTGGTGCAGACCTGGTCATCGACTGCAGCGGCGCGCCGCCCGCCATCGCCCAGGCCTTCGACCTCGTGCGCAAGTGGGGCAAGGTCTGTGCGATCGGCCTCACCGGCAAGCGGCCCGTTACCCTCGACTGGGACGCCGCTATGACCAAGGTCGTAACGCTGTACTTCAACATGTCGACGGAATACCGGAGCTGGGACATGACGATCGGCCTCATCGCCTCCGGCAAGGTGCAGGTCGATCCGCTCCTCACCCATGTGCTGCCGCTGACAGAATGGGAGAGGGCTTTTGCCGCCGTTGAGGAAATGGAAGGGTTGAAGGCAATCCTCGTTCCCTGACCACGACCACCTGCGTTGTGCGGGCAGTGCCACCCGGCCGCCGGTTGCTGGGCCTTACAAGGGAGTACGCGACATGTCCAACAAGACTTACGGTTTCGGTATCGTCGGTTGCGGCCTCATCTCGCAGTTCCACGGACAGGCGATCAAGGCTGCTCCAGGCGCCAAACTCATCTGCGCCGCAGACCTCAACCAGGAGCGCCTCGGCAAGTTCTGTGCCGACTTCGGTTGCGAAGCCGCCCCGAGCTTTGAGGCCATGCTTGAGGACCCCCGCGTTGATGTCGTCAACGTCTGCACCCCGAACGCTCTGCACGCCAAGTTCGCAGTTCCAGCGATGAAGGCCAAGAAGCACGTGATCGTCGAAAAGCCGCCGGAAATGACCCTCGAGAAGTGCGACGAGATGATCGCCGCCCGCGATGCGAACGGGGTCAAGGTGGCCATCTCGCTGCAGTGCCGGTTCCGCAAGGCCGTGCGGGCCATCAAGGAAGCCATCGAGAGCGGACGCTTCGGACGGCTCATGGCCGGCGACACCTACATGAAGTGGTACCGCTCACTGGACTACTACAAGATGGATGACTGGCGCAGCAAGCGTGATCAGGGCGCCGGGGTCACCATCCAGCACGCCTTCCACTACATCGACCTGCTGCAGCACCTCATGGGGCCGGTGGCACGAGTGGAGGCTCGCATGACCAACCTGGCGCACCCTGAGGTGGAGCTCGAGGACACCGCCTTCGCCTTCCTGGACTACGCCAACGGGGCCCGCGGCCTGGTGGAAGCCAGCACCGCCTGCTGGCCCGGCACCGACGTCCGGATTGAGATCAACGGTGAGAACGGCACCGCGATCATGATGGGCGAGCGGATCGTCACCTGGGAGTTCAAGGACAAGCAGCCCGGCGACGAGGAGATGACCCGCATCGGCAGCGCCGACGTGAAGACCGGCGCCGGCGGTGCTGCGGACCTGGGCTATCACGACCATCAGTCCATGGTGGAGGACATGATCGAGGCGATCAGCACCGACCGCAGCCCGTACATCCCCGTCGAGAGCGCGCGAGAGAGCCTGGCCATTGCCCTGGCCATGTACCGCTCCGCAGACTCGGGCGAGCCGGTCGAAGTCTAGTCGCCGACGGCAGGGCCACGTCGCTGTACACAAGCACACGAAACAACACGGGCCGCGCTCCTCAAGGGAGTGCGGCCCGTTGCTTGTGGCGACAGAGGAATGGCGCTACTCGCCGCGCAGGAAGTCGATCTTCACCTCGCCCAGCGGCGTCCCCCCTGTCGGATCGAGGCGCACTGAGGTGATGGTCCCCTGCCAGAGCTTGCTCTCGCCCACCGGGATCACGTACTCGTGGAACTGCCCGTCTGGGATGGTGCGGAAGCGCATCGACTTGGGCTCGTCGAGTGATGGCGAGTCTGTGGTGCTCCAGAAGAGCTGCGCATCGG